>NZ_JBHYKG010000065.1:0-32101 GCF_042741245.1 Kitasatospora sp. NPDC058965 | reverse complement strand
GGCGTGCAGGCCGTACTTGGTGATGACCTTCTGGTAGCCGGCGGCGGTGGCCTCGGGGGTGCCGCAGGTCTGGCCGAGCTTGGTGCCGCCGTAGCCGCCGACGGACACGGACACGTCGCCGCCCTTGGCGCGGATCGCCGCGATCACGGCGGGCATGGTGGTGTCGGTGTCGATCGAGGAGGTGCCGCCCCAGGCGGGGGAGCAGCCGCCGCCGTCCAGGATGAAGGCGAGCTGGAAGGCCTTCTGGCCGGTGGCGTCCATCACCGCGCCGGCGTCCGGCGGGTTGTTGTCCTCGGGCATCAGGTACGGCGCCGACGCGTACCAGTTCGGGCTCAGGGCACTGGTCGTGGTGCTGGCCTGCGCGGAGCCGGTCGCGGCCACCGCCGCGACGGTACCGGCCAGCAGCGCCAGCGAGGCCGCGCCGGCCACCAGGCCGGAACGCCTGCGCCGGTGCGGGGTGGGGATTTCGGGAGCGGGCAGGGCTCGTTCCATGGGGGTGCCTTTCCGAACAACGGAAGTGGGGGAAAGCACGCCCGGGCACCGCCGTGGGGAGGCGGACGCGGGGGCGTTTCAGCAGGGAGCCCGAGCCGGCGCCGCGGTGGGCCGCCGACTGCCGCACCAGAATGGACTAGACCAGGTGGGGGCTGTCAAGGGATAGCGCGTTCCTGACAGGAATTCCGGATCGGCATTTCCCGCCATTCGGGAAATCGCTCTCCAACAGGAAACTTGACTAACCATCAGTGGGCAATTCACCTCGCCGAACGCCTGCGCCTGCGCCCCCGCGAGCCTTCGCCCGGGCACCCCCGCCCCCGGCGGGCCCCGGGCGTTCGGCAAAGAGTTCTCCCCGGGATGCATGGAGTTCAACTGAACTGCGCAGGATGCCCCCTGACATCCGCTCAATCGCCGAGGAGAAGCATGTCCAGAGTTCTACGCGCGTCGCTGGCGGTCGGATCGACCGCCGTGGTGATCGCGGCCCTCGCCGCGGTCCCCAGCGCGCAGGCGGCCCGTTCGACCGACGTCGTGATCAGCGAGGTCTACGGGGGCGGCGGCAACTCCGGCGCCACGCTGAAGAACGACTTCGTCGAGCTGTACAACAGCGGCTCGGCGCCGATCGCCCTGGACAACTGGTCGGTGCAGTACATCTCGGCCACCCCGGGCGCGGCCACCACCTGGCAGCTGACCCCGCTGACCGGCACGCTCGCCCCCGGCGCCGTCTACCTGGTGGCCGAGGCGGCGGGCACCGGCGGCACCCAGGACCTGCCGACCCCGAACGCCACCGGCGCGATCAACCTGAGCGGCACCAACGGCACCGTCGCCCTGGTCACCAGCACCACCGCGCTCACCTGCAAGACCGCCGCGGACTGCGCGGCCGACCCGACCGTCCACGACCTGGTCGGGTACGGCACGGCCGTGATCCACGAGGGCGCCGCCGCCGCGCCGGCCGCGACCAACTCCACCTCGGTCTCCCGCGACGCCGCCGGCACCGACACCGACCAGAACGGCGCGGACTTCACCGCCGGCGCCCCGACGCCCGGTCAGCCCGGTGCCACCGGCAGCCCGTCGCCGACCCCGAGCGCCAGCAGCAGCCCCTCGCCCACGCCCAGCCCCACCCCCACCGGCACCCCCGCGCCGACCCCCGGCCCGCTGCGCATCCACGACATCCAGGGCACCTCCTGGGTCTCGCCGCAGAACGGCAAGACCGTCAGCAACGTCCCGGGCATCGTGACCGCCGTGCGCACCAGCGGCACCAAGGGCTTCTGGATCCAGGACCCGCAGCCCGACGACAACCCGGCCACCAGCGAGGGCCTGTTCGTCTACACCAGTGCCGCCCCGACCGTCGCGGTGGGCGACTCGGTGCTGGTCTCCGGCAAGGTCTCCGACTACTACCCGCTGGCGAGCGGCGACACCGCCGCCACCACCTCCAACCTCTCGGTCACCGAGCTCACCGGCCCCACCGTCGCCGCCCTGAGCAGCGGCAACCCGCTGCCCGCCCCGATCGTGCTGAACGCCGCCACCGTGCCGGACGCCTACGCCCCCGACCTGGGCGGCGCGAGCATCGAGAGCACCCCGATCACTCCGACCCGGTCCGCCCTGGACTTCTACGAGTCGATCGAGGGCATGCGGGTGGAGGTCGACGACGCGCGGGTGGTCGGCCCGTCCGACAAGTACGGCGAGCAGTACGTGACGACCCGTCCGGACCAGGCCGCCACCTACCGCGGCGGCACCGAGCTGCTCGGCGAGAACCAGGTGCCGTCCGGCCTACTGGAGGTCGTCCCCACCGACGGCAGCAACCCGGGCGTCGACGTCGGCGACCAACTCGGCGGCGCGACCGTGGGCCCGATCGACTACTCGCAGTACGGCGGCTACCTGCTGGCCGCCGCCACCGTCGGCACCCCGGTGCACAACCACCTGGCGCCGGTCACGGCCACCGCCCCCGACGCGAAGAGCCTGTCGGTGGCCACCTACAACGTGGAGAACCTGGCCCCGTCCGACCCGGACGCCAAGTTCCAGCGGCTGGCCGCCGGGGTGGTCACCAACCTCGCCTCACCGGACATCGTCGCCGTCGAGGAGATCCAGGACAACAGCGGCGCCACCGACGACGGCACGGTCGCCGCGGACCAGACCCTGGCGAAGCTGACGGCCGCCGTCTCGGCCGCCGGTGGACCGGCCTACCAGTACCGCGAGATCGACCCGGTCAACGACCACGACGGCGGCCAGCCGGGCGGCAACATCCGCACCGTCTTCCTGTTCAACCCGGCCCGGGTCTCCTTCGTGGACACCGGCGACGCCGCCGTGGACCGCAGCACCACCGGCACCCAGGTGGTCAAGGAGCACGGCAAGCCCGCGCTCACCCTGTCCCCCGGCCGGATCGACCCGGCCAACCCGGTCTGGACCGCCAGCCGCAAGCCGCTGGTGGGTCAGTTCAGCTTCCGCGGCCAGGACGTCTTCGTGATCGCCAACCACTTCGACGCGAAGCTGGGCGACCAGAACCAGTTCGGCCGCTACCAGTACCCCGCGCAGAGCTCGACCGTGCAGCGGGCCGGACAGGCCCAGGTGGAGCACGACTTCGTCCAGCAGCTGTTGGCCGTCGACAAGAAGGCCGACGTGGTGGCGGTCGGCGACCTGAACGACTACCAGTTCAGCCCCGCGCTCAACGCCCTGACCACCGGCACCGCCGACGGCACCGGCCAGCGCGTGCTCACCGACCTGATCACCACGCTGCCGCAGGACCAGCAGTACACCTACGTGTACGACGGCATCTCCCAGGTGCTCGACCACATCCTGGTCTCGCAGGGCGCCAGGGACGTCAAGTACCAGGTGGTGCACGTGAATTCGGAGTTCAGCAACCAGGCGAGCGACCACGACCCGCAGGTCGTGCAGTTCCGGCCGTAGCACCGCGAAGGCCCGGGACGCGTGGCGTCCCGGGCCGCCGGGCGGACGGACAAGCGGGCGGATCAGCCGATCAGGTCGAACTCCTCCCACTGGCCGATCGCGGTGCGGTTGGCGATCAGCGAGGAGGCGCCGGCGTTCTCGGCGGTCACGTACTGGTTGTCGGCGGCGGCGAGGAAGCTCACGCTGCCGTCGGCGTTGGTGACCAGTTGGAAGGTCTCCCACTGGGCGATCGCGGTGCGGTTGGCGATCAGCGGCGCGGCGCCCGCGCTCTCGGCGGTCACGTAGCGGTTGTCGGCGTGGGCGCGCAGGGCGACGTTCGCCCCGCCCAGCGGGATCAGGTCGAACTGCTCCCAGAACCCGATCGCGGTGCGGTTGGCGATCAGCGCCGAGGCACCGGCGTTCTCGGCGGTCACGTACTCGTTGTTCGCGTGGGCGCGCAGGCTGACCACCCGCTGCGCGGCGTTGGTGAAGCCGTTGGTCATGTTCGGCGAGCCCAGCCCGGTCGGACCGTCGTAGCCGCCGGTCCCGGAGCAGAGGTAGGCCGGCGAGCAGGAGCCGTTGCTGCCGCCGGACACGTCGTACAGCGCGTAGCTGCGGGCGTAGGGGTAGGCGGCCGGGTAGCTGCCGGCGCCGGGGGTGCCGGCCAGCGCGTAGACGGCGGCGATGATCGGCGCGGCCACGCTGGTGCCGCCGTAGACCGCCCAGCCTGACGTGCCGTAGGTGTCGTACACGGCCACGCCGGTGGCCGGGTCGGCGACCGCGGAGACGTCGGCGACGGTGCGGTGCCCGCACCCGCCGTCCGACTGCCAGGACGGCTTGCCCTCGTAGGCCGAGCAGCCGGAGCCGGACCCGCTCCACGCGGACTCGCTCCACCCCCGGGCGTTCGAGGCGCGGGTGAGCGAGGTACCGCCGACCGCCGTCACGTACGGCGAGGCGGCGGGGTACTCCACGCCGTAGCCGGAGTCGCCGGCCGAGACGGTGATCGCGACGCCCGGATGGTTGTAGTAGGCGCTGTCCCAGCTGGTCTCGGCCGAGGACTCGCCGCCGCCGTAGCTGTTGGAGACGTACTTCGCGCCCTGGGCCACGGCCTGGTTGACCGAGGTGCCGAGGTCGCCGATGCTCGCGGTGGTGGCCTCGACCAGCAGGATCCGGGCGTTCGGCGCGATCGCCGAGACCATGTCGAGGTCGAGCGAGATCTCCGAGCCCCAGCCGGAGTTACCGGCCGGGTAGCCGGTGCCGCCGTTCTGGTTGATCTTGCGGAAGCAGCCGTTGGCCGTGGTGCAGGCGGGCAGCCCGTACTGGGCGCGGTAGGTGGCCAGGTCGGCCTCGGCGTTCGGGTCGTCGTAGGCGTCCACGACGGCCACGGTCTGCCCGGCACCGCCCCCGCCCGGCAGGGTGTAGGCGCCGAGCAGGTCGCTCGGGCCGTAGCCGGCGGGGGTGGCCTGCGGGGAGACGGCGTGCAGCCGCAGCTCCTGCGGCTGGGTCACGTCGGTGCGCCGCACGGCCTGGCAGGCCATCAGGCCGACCGCCTTCGGTGCGGCGCAGGCCCGTTCGGTGGTGTGGCCGCCGCTCGTCGTGGTGGCCACTGCGGCGGCGGGCGCGGCCTGGGCGGGCGCGGCCAGCGAGACGCCGCCGGCCAGCAGGGCGGCGGCGGCGAACAGGGCGGTGGCGAGGGTGCGGGGCGGGGTGTGCGCGGTGCGGTGGACGACCAAGGCACTGCCTTTCCATCGGGGCGCGCCGACGTCCCCGGCGCGGCGGGGACGGACGGGCGCGCGGGCACGGCGAGGTGGCTGCGCGGGGAAGTCGTGCGGCGGTGCGTTCGCCCCAGCTGCTCGCGGACGACCCGGGCTTCGCGCCAGCTGGCACGAGCACGGTAGTCGAGCCACCATGGCCACGACAAGATGGCTTCACCAGAAGGGAGTTGACGCCCCGACGGACCGTGGCTGCGGCCGCGGCCGACCCGCCGTCAGCGGCGACCCGCACCGCCCACCGGCGCGTCCCGGTCGTCCGGCGCCACCTCGTGCACGTACCAGAGCCAGTGCGAACGGACCAGCCGCACCGACTGACCCTCCGTCAGCCCGGTCAGCAGCGCGGTCCGCACCGGCAGCAGCCAGACCGACCGACCGTGGGCGGGACTGACCGCGAGCAGGCTGGGCTCCTTGCCCTCCCGGGTGGAGCGCTGCACCCGGACCAACTCCCCGGCCACCGAGCGGCGGTGGCCCAGGTCGTGCACCCCGGCCAGGCAGCAGGCGACGGCCGGCAGGAACACCGCCAGCAGCACCGCGCCGTAGAGCAGCAGCACCGGCCGGGGCAGGTACGGCTGCCCGTCCCGGTCCCGCAGCACCGCCGCGCAGCCCAGTACCGCGAGCAGCCCCGCACTGAACAGGCAGACCAGGCCGCCCGCCCAGGCCGCCCGGCTCGGCGCCAGCAGCGTGCCGCGCAGCAGCGAACGGCGCAGCCTGACTTCGTGCCAGCCGCCCTGCGCCGACCAGGCCCGCCGGCGCTGCTGCGGCCCGAAGGAGATCGCCCGGGCCGCCACCGGGGCCGCGCCGTGGGCCACCGCATGGGCGAAGCGCCGGTCCCCCGCCGCCACGGCGGCCGGCACCCGGTGCGCCCAGCCCGCCTCGCCGCGCAGCCGCACCCCGAGGGCCCGCCAGTGCGCCCGGTCCGCCCGGGCGGTCGGCACGCCGCGCCGGCCCGCCACCTCGACCAGACCGACGGCCAGCGCCAGTGCCGCCACCACCGACCAGCCGGCGCCCGCCAGCCATCCGGCCAGGGCACCCGGCCCGGCCAGGGCGCTCCAGCGGAGCCGGGCGGCCCGGTCGAACCGGGCCACCAGCAGCCCCGCGGTCCGCGCCTCGGCGCCGACCGCCCGGGCGAACTGCCGTTCCCACTCCGCGTGCTGCTGCGGTCCGCCGCGGGCCAGCGCGCCGAGCGGCAGCGAGCCGCGCAGCGCGTAGCCGACGACCCGCTCCAGCACCAGCACCTCGAAGCCGGTCAGCGGCTCCGGCGCGCCCGCAGGCGGGGCCGTCGGTAGGGCCGCGGGTGGTTCTGCCCGTGGTTCCGCTGCTGAGACCGCCGGTGCGACCAGGGCCGCCGTCGGTCCGGTGCCGGTGGGGGTCAGCCGGACCAGGCCGCGCGCCGCCAGGTCCAGCAGGGTGGCCGCCGCCTCGGTGCCCCGCAACCGGCCGCCCCGGGCGATCAGGCTGCCCAGCGCGGGTGCCCGGGACGCGGTGCCGGCCCGGTCGGTGCTCCCCCGCGCGGCCCGCCGCCGCGCCCGGACCAGTGCGACCAGCAGGCCGAGCAGCCAGCCCAGCAGCAGCACCCCGGCCACCCGGGCCCACCCGGCCTCCGTCACCCGCCCCTCCCCTGTTCGCGCTACCGGCCCCCTACCCCGTCGGCGGACGCCCAGACCTGATCGGAAATCCGCTCCCGAACCACCGCACTGCGCCGTGCGGCGCAACCAGGCGCAAGGAATGCGTCAACACCGGCCGGGATCCGGTTGCGCGGGGCGACCGGCCTGCTACACCGGAGGGCAGGAGGTGCGTGATGCGCCGTTCTGTCACCCGGGGCCCGCTCGCCCCGGTCGCCCTGTCCCTGTCGGTCGCACTGGCCGCCCCGGTGGCGCTCTGCGCCCTGCTGCTGCCGTGGCGCGGCCGGATCCCGCCGGTCGACGTGGCGCTGCTGCTGGTGGTCGTGGTGCTGGCCGTCGCCGCACTGGGCCACCGCACCGCGGGTGCCGTGGCCGCGGTCGGCGCGGCCCTCTGGTTCGACTTCTTCTTCACCCGTCCGTACCAGCAGCTGGCGATCGGCCGGCCCGGCGACCTGACCCTCGCCGCCGTGCTGCTGGCCGTCGGTCTGACGGTCTCCCAACTGGCGGCCCGAGCGCGCCGGTCGGCCGCGCTGGCGCACCGGGACGCCGGTCACCTGGACCGGATCCACCGCACCGCGGTGCTCTCCCGGGCGCCCGGGTCGGCGCTCGCCGTGGTCGACCACGTCCGGGACGAGCTGGTCGACCTGCTCGGGCTGACGGAGTGCCGGTTCGAGTACGGCTCGCTGCTCGGCCGACCGCCGCGGCTGGAGCGGGACGGCTCGATCCTGGTGGACGGTCGGCCCTGGGACGCCGACCGGTTGGGCTGGCCGGCCGGGGCGGTGGAGCTGCGACTCACCGGGAACGGCCGCTACCTGGGCCGCTACCTGCTGGAACCGGTCCCCGGCAGCCGCTCCTCGCAGCAGGCCCGACTGGTCGCGGTGACCCTCGCCGAGCAGGCGGGCGCCGCGCTGGACGCGATGCACCAGCCGGTCAGGGCCGCCTGACCCGGGCTCCGCCGGGGCTTCCCCCGAGGCCGGTTCGTGCACCTTCCGCACGGACCGGCCGTTCGCACACCCGTGCACTGCTTGCCCGCTGTTAGACCCCCGTCCGCCCAACGTTAAGACGCCGTATCTCCCTCCTTGTGCCATGCCCAGTTGGCTGTACTAGTTCGCAGCGCGACCCCCTGAGTTGGCTGTACTGGTTCGCCGCACCACGTACCGAGTTGGCTGTACCGGTTCGCACTGCCGCTCGCCGGGTCGGGGCTGCACCGGTCCGCCGCTCCCCTCATCGAGCGGGCGGTACCGGTTTTCAGCGTCTCTGCCTGGCACGGGCAGTTCGAGGAAGGCACACGGCATGACCAGCTGGACCCGTCCCGGCAGAGCGCTCGCCGCTCTCGCCATGCTGCCCGCCCTGTTCGCGGCCACCGGTTGCGGCGGCTCGGCGGGTGCCGCCGACGGCGAGTACACGGTGATGACCTGGGCCCCCTCCGGCGGCGCCTTCGACCGGTCCGGGGTGACCGCGCTGGCCGGCCTGATCGAGCGGGACGTGAACAGCAAGGGCGGGGTCGACGGCCACCACCTGAAGGTGATCACCTGCAACGAGCACAACACCGTGGACGGCGGCAACGCCTGCGTGCGCCAGGCGGTGCAGCAGAAGGTGATCGCGGTGATCGGCTCCTACAGCCTGAACAGCGACGCGCTGCTGCCCGGCCTGGAGACCGCCAAGATCCCCTACCTCGGCGGCTACGGCCTGACCAGCGCCGAGTTCACCAGCCCGATGTCCTACCCCGTGGCCGGCGGCACCCCGACCCTGGTGATCGGCAACGGCCGCCAGCTGATCGCGGCGGGCTGCCGCACCATCGCGCTGGTCCGCCCCGACAGCAACGCCGGCGACGCGCTGACCGGCTACCTCGGCGGCGCGATCAAGCCCGAGGGCGCGAAGATGGTGGACGTCCGGGTCAGTGAGACCTCGCCCGACTACGCCACCGCCGCGCGCAAGGCGCTCGGCGACGACCGCACCGGCAACTGCGTCAGCGACACCCTGGCACCGGAGCAGAGTGCCAAGTTCCTGGACGCCTACAAGCAGCTGAACCCCCGGCACACCCAGCTCGGCGCGGTGATCGGCAGCGTCCCGCAGTCCGTGCTCGGCCAACACGGCTCGGCCGACGGCGTGCTCAACAACGCCTACGTGACCGGCTGGTACCCGCCGGCCTCGGGGCACGCCTGGGACTCGCTGCGCTCCACCATCGGCGGCAACCAGGTCGACATCTCGGACCTCGCGGTGCAGACCACCTGGGTGGCGTACCAGGTCTTCCTCACGGCGGCCGACCGGCTGCACGAGGCCGGCACGCCGATGACCGGCCAGAGCCTGCGGGAGCTGCTGGAGAGCGGGGACACCCTGGACACCGGTGGCGTCACGCCCCGGCTGAGCTGGAGCGAGATGCTGCCGAGCGCGGAGTCGCCGCGGCTGGTCAACACGTGGGTGACGTACCAGCAGGTGAAGTCGGGGCAGCTGACGGAGCAGCAGAGCGGTTACCTGGACATGCGGTGGGCGTTCACGGGCGGCAAGCCGCCGCAGTGACGCGGGGCCGGGGGCGGGGGCGCGCCCGGAGCCGGGCGCGCCGGGACTCACGCGGGCCTGGGCGCGGTCGGCCCGGGCCCTCACTCGGGCCTGGGTGCGCCGAGCCGGGCCCTCACTCGGGCCTGGGCGCGCCCGGGGCGATCAGGCCGGTCTCGTAGGCCAGCACCACCGCCTGCACCCGGTCGCGCAGGTCCAGCTTGGACAGGATCCGGGCCACGTGGGTCTTCACCGTGGTCGGGCTCAGCCCCAGCCTCCCGGCGATCTCCGCGTTGGTCAGCCCCGTGGCCAGCTGCTGCAGCACCTCCAGCTCACGCGGCGTCAGCTCGGCCAGGCCCCGGTGGCGCAGCGCCTTGGACTCGTCCCGCTGGGCGAACCGTTCGATCAGCCGCCGGGTGATGCTCGGGGCCAGCAGCGCGTCGCCGGAGCGGACCAGGTGCACCGAGGCGACCAGGTGCTCCGGCGTGACGTCCTTGAGCAGGAAGCCGCTGGCCCCGGCGGTGAGCGCGGCGTAGACGTACTGGTCCAGGTCGTAGGTGGTCAGGATCAGCACCTTGGTCCGGTCGCTGCCGCCGCCCAGGATCTGCCGGGTGGCCTCCAGGCCGTCGGTGCCGGGCATCCGGATGTCCATCAGCACCACGTCCGGCACCAGGCGGCGCACGGCCGTCACCGCCTCGGCGCCGTTCACCGCCTCGCCCACCACCTCGATGTCGTCCGCCTCCAGGATCAGTCGGAAGCCGGTCCGCACCAGGGCCTGGTCGTCCGCGATCAGCACGCGCATCCTGTTCCTCCCCCGTCCCGCCTCAGGCCGCGTCGAGTCGCAGCCGGGCGTTGATCAAGTATCCGCCCGTGACCGTCGGCCCCGCCTCCAGGGTGCCGTGGTAGACGGCGAGCCGTTCACGCAGGCCGATCAGCCCGCGACCGCCGCCCGCCGTCTCGGAGTTGGGCTCGCCGCCGGTGTCGCGCACGGTGAGCTCCAGCCACCCGTCCCGGTGGCCGATGGTGACCCGGGCCCGGGCGCCGATCGCGTGCTTCAGCGTGTTGGTGAGCGCCTCCTGGACCACCCGGTAGGCGGCCAGGTCGATGCCGGGCAGCAACGGCTCGGTCGGGAGGTCCAGTTCGACCTCCACCGGGAGCCCCGCGGCCCTGACCCGGTCGACTAGGTCGGCCAACTGGGCCAGGCCCGGCTGCGGTTCCAACTCGTCGCCGCTGCCGTCGGCCGCCCGACCGGTCCCGGCCGCTGCCAACAGGCCCATCACGTGGCGAAGTTCCGCCATTGCGGCCCGGCCGCCGGCCTCCACCGCGAGCAGCGCCTGCGCCGCCTTCTCGGGCCTGCTGGCCATCACCTTGCGAGCTGCACCCGCCTGGATCACCATCACGCTGACGTTGTGGGTGACCACGTCGTGCAGCTCGGCCGCGATCCGCGAGCGCTCCTCGGCCACCGCCCGCGCCATCGCCTCCTGCTGCTCCTCCTGCAGCTGCTCCAACCGGAGTTGACTGTCCGTCAGGCGCTCCTGCCAGAACCGGATCACGCTGGCGATCAGGACGGCCACCAGGACCAGCAGGTAGGGCCCGCCGACCTCGGGGACGGCCCGGCCCGCCCCGCCGACGTTGAAGCAGACCAGGCCGAGGGCGAGGGCGAAGCTGCCCATGGTCGGCAGCCGCAGCCGCCCGTACAGCACCGCGCTGCCGGCCGCCACGGCGAAGGCGGTGACGGTGAGCCAGGACTGGTAGTCCCGCACGCCGAGCAGCGCGAGGAAGACCACCCAGAAGACGGCGAGCGGGTAGCGGCGGCGGGCGGCGAGCGGGAGCGTGCTGAGGATCAGCAGGGCGACCACGCGGAAGTCGAAGGGGATGTCGACCTGGTGGGACAGGCCGGGCCCGTACGGGCCGTACGGATTGCCGAGACCGTACGGGTCGGCGGGACCGGACGGGTCGGCGCCCGGGTCGGCCGGGTCCACGGGGTTAGCGGCGGGGTCAGCCGGATCAGCGGGGTCAGCGGGGTTGGTCCCCTCGGGGACGTCCGGGACGCCCTGGTCCGGGGCACTCTGGTCCGGGACCGCCGCGCCCGAGGTCACCACGGGAGCGGGCTGGGCGGGCCCCGCCGGGTCTGCGGCGCTGGGCCCCACGGGTGCGGCGGTCCGCACCGGCTGGAACGGCGGCGCCGTCATCGGCACGGCCGGAGGCGGCGGTGGCCCGGGCACCGTCTCCACCACGTGCATGTGGTACCCCCGCACCACCACCAGCACGGCGAGCACGACGGCGAACGTCACCTCGAAGGCCAGCGCCCGCCCACGCGGCCAGGCGGGCCGGTCCTCCCGCAACGCGACCCCCAGATGGGCACGCCACTGCTCGAACGGGGCTTTCAGCATGGGCTCATTCTCGGCCACGGCCGCCGAACCCGGCATCGGCCGCCGGGAGCAGCGCCTCCTCCTCGCGGAGTACTCCGGGCACCACCGGGCGCCCGCCCTCCTCCGTCCGGCCGACCACCGCTGCTCGCCCGGGCCGACGCGGACCGCGGCACCGCGCTCCTACCTTCGCTCTCGTCGTCCCCGGATTCCCGCCCAACAGGATGGACCTGCGATGTCCCCCGTGATCGAACTGGCCGCCGTGGCCAGGCAGTACGACCTCGACGGCACGCCCGTGCTCGGGCCGCTGACCCTGACCGTGGCACCGGGCACCGCGCTCGCCGTCACCGGCCCGTCCGGCAGCGGCAAGTCCACCCTGCTCAACCTGATCGCCGGCCTGGACCGGCCCAGTTCGGGCAGCATCACGGTGGCCGGAGAGCGGCTGGACCGGCTCGGCGAGGCCGCCCTGGCCCGCTACCGGCGTGACCGGATCGGCATGGTCTTCCAGTTCTTCCACCTGCTGGACGACCTGACGGTGCAGGACAACGTGCTGCTGCCCGCCCAGTTGACGGGCCGGCCGGCCGCCGCGGCGCGGGCCCGGGCGGCCGAACTGCTGGAGCTGCTGGGCATCGCACGGCACCGCCACGCCTACCCGGGCCGCCTCTCCGGCGGCGAGCGCCAACGGGTCGCCGTGGCGCGGGCGTTGATCAACCGCCCGGCCCTGCTCCTGGCCGACGAGCCGACCGGCGCACTGGACTCCGCCGCGGGGGCGGACGTTCGCGACCTGCTGGTCGACCTGCACCGCGCCGGACAGACGGTGGTCCTGGTCACCCACGACGCCGGCCTGGCCGACGCCTGCGCCGACCGCCGGATCCACCTGGTGGACGGACAGGTCGCCACGGACTCCGGCGACCCCGCCACCTCCGCTGCGGCGGTGACCCGATGAGCCGCCTCGGCAGGGTGGTCCGCTCCGGTGCGGGCCGCCGGCGCCTCCAAGGCCTCGTGATCGCGCTGGTCACACTGGCCGCGGTGACCAGCGCGGTGGTGGCGGGCGCCCTGCTGGTGGCCTCCCACGGACCGTTCGACCAGGCCTTCGCCGCCCGCCACGGGGCGCACCTGACGGCCCGGGTGGACGCCGCCACCGCGACCACCGCTCTCACCGTCCCCGGGGTGGCCGCGGTGGCCGGCCCGTTCCCGGACACCCGGATCACCCTGGAGCCGGCGCCCGGCCTGCCCGGTCCGCAGCTCGCGGTGGTCGGACGAGCGGGCGCCGGCGGCCCGGTCGACCAGCTGTCGCTGCTCACCGGCCGGTGGCCCGCCGCACCGGGCGAGGTGGCCCTCTCCGCCGACTTCAGCGGCCCGGTGTTCGCCGTCGGCAGCACCCTGACCAGCACCGCCGGCGCCCGGCTGACCGTCGTCGGCGTCGCCTCCTCGGTCACCCACAGCGCCGACGCCTGGGTGCTGCCGGCCGCGATCGACGCGCTGCGGCCCGCGGGATCCCCGCCCACCGACCAACTGCTGTACCGGACCGCGGGATCCACCTCCCCCACCGCGCTCCGCGACGAGCTGGCCGCCGCGCTGCCGGCCGGCGCGCTGCTCGGCACCCAGTCCGCCCTGGACGTCCGGATCGCGGCCAACCAGAACTCCGCACCGATCGTGCCCTTCCTGCTCGCCTTCGGCAGCCTGGGCCTGGGCCTGGCCGTCCTGGTGGTGGCGAGCGTGGTGAGCGGTGCGGTGGCCGCCAACACGCGGCGGATCGGCATCCTCAAGTCGCTCGGCTTCACCCCCGCCCAGGTGGTCCGCGGCTACCTCGTCCAGGCGCTGCTGCCGGCCGCCGTCGGTACCGCACTCGGACTGGCCTGCGGCGACCTGGCCGCGCTGCCGTTCCTCCAGGAGGCCGGACAGGTCTACGGCACCGGCGGGGTCGGCCTGCCGTGGTGGATCGACCCGGCGGTGGCCGCCCTGGTGCTCGCCGTCGTGGCGCTCGCCGCCCTGGCTCCCGCCCTGCGCGCCGGCCGGCTGAGCACCGTCGCCGCCCTCACCGCCGGCCGGGCGCCGCGCACCGGACGCGGCCTGTGGGCGCACCGCCTAGCCGCCCGGCTGCCGCTGCCGCGCGCCGTCGGCTACGGACTGGCCGGTCCGTTCACCCGGCCGCTGCGCACCCTGACGGTCCTGTCCGCAGCGCTCCTCGGGACGGTCACCGCCACCTTCGCCGTGGGTCTCACCGCCTCGGCCACCGCGATCGGCTCCGCCCGGGACGTCGGCCCCGGGTACGCGGTGACCGTCGACCCGTACCACCTCTCCCCGCAGGCCGGCCCCGACACCTTCCCCACCCCGCTCACCCCCACCGAGCGCGCCCACCTCGAAGCCACCGTCCGCGCCCTGCCCGGCACCAGCACCTGGTACGGCGTCGTCCGCCAGGACCTCACCGTCACCGGACTGGCCGCCCCCGCGAACACCGTCCTCTACTTCGGCGACTCCCTGGCCACCGGCTACCCCATGCTGGCCGGCCACTGGCTCGACGGCCCCGACCAAGTGGTGGTGCCGGAACACTTCCTGACCGCCACCGGCCACCACCTCGGTGACACCCTGTCACTCGCCTCCGCGGACACCACGGCCACGGCCCGCATCGTCGGCGAGTCCTTCAACCCCGGCAACGGCGGCATGGACCTGGCCGCGAGCGTCCCGGCCCTGACCTCCACCACCCCGGCCGACCAGTACTTCATCGCCGTCCGCCCCGGCGTCCCCGTCGACTCCTACATCACCGACCTGCGCGCCGCCGTCGACCTCCCCGTGGCCAACACCCAGGAGCGCGGCGGACACCTGGTCACCATGGTCAAGTCGATGGCCACCCTGCTCACCCTGCTGCTCGTCTGCGTGGCCGCCCTCGGCGTCCTCAACACCCTCCTGCTGGACACCCGCGAGCGCGTCCACGACCTGGGGGTCTGCAAGGCGGTCGGCATGACCCCGCGTCAACTCCTCTCCCTGGTGCTCACCTCCACCCTCCTCCCCGCCCTCCTCGCCACCGCCCTCGCCCTCCCCCTAGGCATCGCCCTCCACCACCTCGTCCTCACCCTCACGGCCCACGCCCTCGACAGCACCCTCCCCGCCGCCATCACCGCCGTCTACCACCCCCTCCCCCTCACCCTCCTCGCCCTCACCGCCCCCACCCTCACCCTCCTCGGCACCCTCCCCCCAGCCACCTGGGCCGCCCGCCTGAGGACAGCGACGGCCTTGCGGACGGAGTAGCGGCCGGCCGCATCGGCTCGCAGCTGGCCCCCTGCCGCTGTCCGCCGGCGCGCACTGGCGCCAGGGCGGTCTACAGCTCCGGAAACGGCGCGACGTGGTCCATCACCTGCAACACCTTCGCTGCCGCTGTGGCCTCCTCCGGCCGTACGGAGGAGGCCACACCCTCGATGACCGCCCGACCTGCAAGGACGGCCGCCCTCGCAGCTGATTCCCAGCCGGGCTGTCGCCGGTAGGCCGTGCTGTGCTCGCCGCCCCCGGCCGCCGCAGCAGCGGAGTGCCACTGGTCGGCCTCGCAGATGCTTCCCAGCAGTTCCAGAACCTCGGCCTTGCAGGCCACGTACGGAGCCCCGGCCAACTCGACAAGAAACGGAACCGTCGGAGCCGTCGCCTCGCCAAACGCCACCGCCGACCCCCTCGACCAGCGCGACCAGGCTGCTCGCGCCCACACCACCAGCACCACCGCGAAGCCCACGCTCACCACACTCGCCGTGCCGACTGGCCCCAAGGCTGCCAACGACCCCGCCCGCCGACGCTGACGCCGACAGAAGCACCTGCTGCCCCGTTCCTCCCCGGCAGAACACGCCCCTGGAGGCCCCTGGCACACGCCGGGGCACGTGGTCGCCGCCGTGACGCCTGCGGTCGGCTCATCATCCGCACGGCGTTTGGCGAGAACCGGACTACCTGACGCATCGTCGGGGGAAGAAACTCGAAGAAATCCCTTCCCGGAGGAGAACGCCATGCGGCTACGGTTCGTCGGTAGCACCAGTGGCGGCGGCGGATGCCCGTCGGTCTACGAGACCGACCGGGGTACCGTTGTTGTCCAAGGATGGAAGATCAACCCGGATGACCAGGCGTACGGAGACGTGCGGGACCTGGCCGACAACGAGGACATTCTCGAAGTGCCCCGAGAGCTTCTGGAACGGTTTTCCCCAAGGCGCGCAACCGACGCCTCCGAGCTCGTCAGCGGCGCAGCGTTCGACGCGCTCTTCGCCAACTTCGAGCACACGGCCCGTCGGCTGGAGACCCGTACGCACTACGACATCGAGAACGAGCGCGAGTCCTTCACGCAGTTCCTCGACGGCGAAGAGGTCGATCTCGCCTGGTTCTCCCGGTGGCTCGACACCATGCTCGAGCAGACTGCGGCCGGCAAGATCGTGGCCCGTGTCCGCATTGTGCCGCCGGACCTGACGGACTACCTGCGATACGAGCTCTACCTTGCGGAGAGCAACACCGCCGCGGGTGAGGACATCCGATACCTGGACCGGGAGACCGCCAACCGGTTCGTGCTGCCCGACCGGGACTTCTGGCTGTTCGACTCGCACACCCTCGCGGTCCTGCACTTCACCGACGAAGGCCATCTGCTCGGCGCGGAGATCATCACCGACCCTGCCATCGTCGTCGAGCACGCCCGCTGGCTTGACGCCGCATTCCACCACGCCCAGCCCTACAGGGAGTTCGTCAAGGAGCACCCGCCGCGTTGAGCACCGCACGAAAGGGCGTCCACGAAGCCCGAGAAGAACTGGGCGGACGCCTTCGTGCCATCCGTGCGGCCGCCGAAATCGACGGTCGCACGCTGGCACGGCAGCTGGGCTGGCCCCCGAGCAAGGTCTCCAAGATCCAGCTCGGCCGGCAGGCCCCGACGGCCGGCGACATCACCGCTTGGACAGCTGCGTGTGGCGTCCCCGAGTCAGCGGCCGAACTACTGCTTCTCTTGCGCGACCTGGACAGCCGGTACGCGGAGTGGCGTCGGCAGCTACGGGAAGGCCACGCAGCAGTCCAGCGGTCGTGGGCAGAGACGGAAGCAGCCGCCAACACGATCCGCGCGTTCGAACCGTGCTGGATTCCCGGCCTCTTGCAGACGACCGACTACGCCGCCGCCCGCTTCCGCGAACACGCCCGCTTGAACGGCAGCCCACCGGACACGGACGCCGCCGTCGCCGCGCGCCTGGCCCGCCAAGAAGTGCTGTACTCACCGGGCCGCAAGCGGTGGCACATCCTGTTGACCGAAGCAGCGCTGCTCTACGGGCTCGCGCCGGTCGCGGTGATGCGCGCTCAGATCGACCGGCTGGTCTCCGCGAGCACCCTGCCGGCGGTGCGACTGGGCATCGTCCCACTGAAGGCGCGGCTCCCCGTCTCGCCCGTACACGGCTTCTGGATCTTCGACGACCAACAGGTGATCGTCGAGGTCGTCAGCGCCGAACTCCGGCTCGGGCTGCCCGAGGAGGTCGCCCAGTACCGGAAGGTCTTCGACCTGCTTGCACAGAGCGCGCTGTACGACGCCGAGGCCCGACATCTGCTCACCTCGGCTGCCGAGAGCTGGATCTGAGAAATAGTTAGAAATTTCATCGCTGATTCCTCGCCCCTGCGTCACCTTGGTTACCCGGACGATGTCATCGACCACAGAAAGTGGCGATGGAGCATCGAAAGTCAGCTATCGGACTGCCGCTCCCGGAGGACCAGCGCATGCCAGCCGACCGCATGACCGAGAACCTCACCGCTATCGGATCCGAAGCCGGCTGGGTCGTGAACGCGGACCCGGCAGCTGTCAGCACGGCACGTCGGCGTGCACTGGCCGCGGTTGAATCCTGGGGTACCAACGTGCCCACTCATGTCGCCGACACGATCCGAGGAGTCGTCAGCGAGCTCGTCACCAATGCGGTCATCCATGCCGGGAAAGCCGGTCCGATCACCCTCGTTGTGTGGCGCACCCCGCGCGGAAACCTGGCGGTGGTGGTCCGTGACGGTTCGCCCGAGCCCCCGGTTCTCGGCGATGCGTACGACAACGGCCAGCACGGGCACGGGCTCGCGCTGGTGGCTGTCGAAACCATCGCCTGGGGGTCGAGGCCGGAGGCGGGCGGGAAAGCGGTCTTCGCAACCATCGCTCTGCCCGGGGCCACCACTCACCGGACAGCCGGCATGCCGGCCGAGAGGACCCGGAATTCCCGGCCGACGCGCACCGAGCCGCATGACTCCGCGCTGAGCCCTGCCTGCCCCTGAGTCTCCGCGCGAACACGCTGCCGCGTGCGCGCGGAAGAGCTGGTCGCGAAAGGGCTCCGCGGGCGGCCGGCACCACACCAGCACGACCCGTCGGCATTCGGCCGGGCGGTAGCCATCAACCAGCAGGAGGAGCACATGAGCACCACCACGGACACCAGCGTGCAGTTGGAGGAGCTGGGCAAGTTCTTCACCATCACCGCGCGCCGGTTCGACGCCGGCCAGTCCGCGCCGGAGATGTTCAGCACGGCGATCGACGCCGCGTGGCACGAACTCACCGAGGACCCGCAGGCGCACAGCGCGTTCACGGCCAAGCACGCGGGCCGGGAACTGGCCCACGCCGAGACGTCCGGGCGTGGCTTCATCGGCTGGGTGGCGGCCTACGAGGAGGCGTACGGCCCGCTGCCGGAGATCTGGTTCACCGACGCCGACGGCAACCTCGACACCGCCACCCTCGCCACCTACCGGGAGACCGGCCGTGTTGTCGCGGAGTGGAACTGCTCGCCGGCGCCGAGCGACGGCGACGACAACACGCCGCCGGCCGGCACCAACCGGTGATCCCTTGATCGCCGTGCACGCCGACGGAGCGTCCCGGCCCAGCGCCGGGGCGCTCCGCCTCGTCGAGGCCAGATCGGTGAACCCGGTGCGCGTGGACGTGGCGGGCTACCTCGCCGCCATGTTCGAACACTGCCCGTTTCTCGAAGCGTCCAGTGCGCGGGGCATGACCGGCTGGACCGTGTACGAGATCGTCCCAGGAGCTCACCGAGACGCCGTTGAAGCCGAGCTGTTCCATGCCGGTGTGCAGGCGGCCGAATGGGTGAGGCCGCTGATGAGCCGGCGGCACGGCGCCCTCGCCTGCGAGAACATCGCCATCATCGGCGACGCTCCGGACACCGACCACCGGGAACTGATGGCCTGGCCGCACTGGGCGCTCAAGCACCTCTACGGGCCGGTGGGTGTGATGTTCGGCAAGTTCACCGAGGGCACTCAAGAGTTCGACAAGTTCGGCCGGAGCATCCCACCCGCCCCGATCTCGTTCCTCCCGGTACGGGCTTCCGTCCGGCCACTTGACCCGCAGTTCTTGAAGGACACCCCCGACCTCGCGCGCACACTGGCCGTGGCCGACGACGACGGCCACGACGTGTTCGACCACATCCCCCGTGATTGGAAGGCGGTACGGGCATGGGCGGCTTCGCTCCCTGTCCCCCAGAAGCAGTAGCAGCGGCGGCGATCATCTGTGGTCCGGTCTCGCTGACGAAGATCACCGACCGACGCGGTTCCGCGGTTTGGAAGGCTGTCGGCCCGCACTGCGGGGTCGCGATCAAGCTCGGGCACGGCGCCGACAGCGAAGGGGCCGAGATCACCGCGCGGGAAGCTGCAACGCTCGATGCCCTGCCCGACTACACCGTCGTCGCCGGCCGCTCCGGTGCCGACGTCTGGTACGTCACGCCGTGGCTGGACGGCCCGTCCACCTGGGATCTGTTCCAGCCGGTACGAGACGGCTCCGATGTCCGCACCGCCCCTCTCGCTGGGGCAGTGTCGCTGTGCCGGGCGGTCGCCGACTTCCACTCCGCCGGTTGGATTCACGGCGACCTGCAACCGGCCCACAGTATCCACACCGCCACCGGCGTCAGGTTGATCGACTTCGCGTGGTCGTGGCGCACAGGAACCAATCCATGGCGGGAGTTCAACGGCGGCATCACGCACCTCGTGGCCCCGGAACTCGCCGAGTGGATCACCACCGGCCCGCAGCCAGTGAAGCCAGCGCCCGCGGCGGACGTGTACGCGCTCGCCGGAGTGCTCTGGACGTGCACCACCGGTCAGTGGCCGCTGGACTACGACGCCGCTGGCATCACCGTGAAGGACACCAGCCCTGCTGACCTGCGGAAAGCCATCACCGCCGGCATCCCGCTGACCGCGGCGCGACCGTGGCCACAGGTGCAGACCGTCCTTGCCGACGTTCTGACTGCCCCCGCCTCCGACCGGCCGACGGCAGGCGAACTCGCCGAGAGCCTCATGGAGGTAGCCCCTTGAACGTGCGCCCGGCGTCCCCGGACGACGCCGAGGAACTGGCTCGCATGCACGCCGAACTGGTGGGAGTGGACCCCACCGGACCGTGGCGCGATCGGCTCGCCGACCACCTGCGCCAACATCTGGGCGGCAACCGGATCGCCGCCTTCGTGGTCGACGATCAGGCTGGAAGTCTCGCGGCCTGCGCCATCGGCGTCGTCCATCGAGGACTGCCGGGCCCCGACCACATCGGCGTCTTCGGGCAGATTCAGACCGTTGTCACTGAGCAGCCATTCCGCCGACGCGGCTACGGCCGAGCCGTCACCGAGGCACTCGTGCACTGGCTGAGCGAGCAGGGCTGCACGCTGCTGTCCCTCACGGCCAGCGACACGGGCAAGCCGCTGTACGCGTCGCTCGGCTTCACTCCAAACCCCCGCGCGATGCGCCTGCTCGGGAAGCCCTACCACCGGGCATGACTCGTTGGCGAGGAGTAGTGGGGTCGCTGGTTCCAGCGGGCGGTCCTCCTGCCCACCGAGCACCTGGAGGTCGAACTCGCCCGCCCCTCGGAGCTCGGGGCACGACTCCAGGGCATCGATGATGCTGCCCAGCCACTCGGTGTCCACCCGGGCCACGGGCCGGTGCTTGCCGCCCCATTGCACCCGCGCCGGACCCAGCGAGACGTGGGCGACGCCGGCGAACAGGCCGAAGGGGGTGGGGCGGCCGGTGAACCGCAGCAGGTAACGGGTGGTGGAGATGGCCGCCCGGCAGACCTGCTTGTCCGGGAGTGCGTGGCCGGCCAGGAGGGCGTCGATCCGGTCCGCCAGGCCGTCGGTGGCCTCCCGGACCGCCTCCGCGAAGCCGGGCCGCGATCAGACCTCGGCCAGCCAAGTCCGGCACTCGGCTGTGTCGGTCGGGTCCGGCCACCCGGTGGGCACGGCGGTCAATGGTGTGGCGGCGGCGTGCAGGAGGGCGCCGTGCCGGAGTGCTTGTAGGGGGTGTGCATCCTTTCCTTCGCCGATCAGGTCATCAGGTTCGTTCCGGGGACGAGGGGTCGTCACGACGGCCCCTCGGAGGAGGAATTGGCCGGGGCCGGGATGCGCGAGCGTCCCAACCCCGGGTGAGTGCCGGTCAGACCGCGCTGGTGCAGGAGGACGAGCAGGTGGACTGGCAACCCGGATGTAGGCCAGCAGCGCAGGGGAGGATGCCGTGTCAGGGGTTCCGTGACGGTCGCGGGCCTGATCAGGGCTGCCCGTAAGCAGAAAGGCATGTCACAGAGCCTCGTCGGCCGTGAACTCGGCGAGGCGGAAGGGAAAGGCGGCACCGGGCCCGGACGCGATCAGGTCTCCCGCTGGGAACGCGGCGGCCGGGTACCCAAGTACTGGATGCCGTACCTGATCGACGTCTTGGAGCTCGATCCAGCAGATACGCTCAATGGTCCGCCAACGGGCGAGGAGGAGCGCGGAACTGGCGATACGGTGGATTCCGTCGTCGAGCTGAGCCGGAGGGACGTGGTGGATCGCCGGGGATTCGTGGCCGCCTCCAGCGCATACGCGCTGGGAGCCCTGAGCCTGCCCGACCCGGACGCGATCCTGAGGCGGGTGCGGGTCAAGTCCGGCGGCAAGGTGAAGGTCGGCCGAGGCGAGGTTGCCGCCATCCGCCAGATGACCCGCTCGCTCGGCGACGCCGCAGCCGAACTCGGCGGCGGACACGCCCGCCACCTCGCCGTCCGCTACCTCCACGACGACGTCGCCCCCTGGCTGGACGGCAACTGGACCGAGGAAACGGGCCGCGAGCTCTTCGCCGCCACCGCCCAACTCGTACACCTGGCCGGATGGATGGCTCAGGACGAGGGCAACCAGGACGCGGCGCAGCAGTACTACGCGCACTCCTTCCGCCTGGCCTCCGAGGCCGGCGACGCGGAACTCGCCGCCACCGCCCTTCGCGGCCTCGCCGTCCAAGCGACAGAACTCGGTTACCGGGCCACCGCCGTGCGGCTGTCAGAAGCCTGCGTGGACCAGGCCCGCGCCCTCGACGACCCGAAGGCGCTGGCCTACTACCAGTCCACGCTGGCCGACGCCGCCGCCCTCGACGGCGACCGGCGCACCGCGATCCACCAGCTCGACACCTCCCAGACCAACATCGAGCGGGCACCACTGGAAGCCGGCGAGTCCTGGGCCTCACACTTCAGCATCGGCCGCTGGGCCCACAGCGCCGGCATGATCCTCGCCCGCCTCGGCGAGTACGACGCCGCCTGCGCCCATCTCCGCCACGCGATCGAGATCCACGGCCTCGACCGCCGCCGCACCCGCGCAACAGCTCTCGCCGACCTCGGGACCGTACGACTGCGCCAGGACGACCTGGACGGGGCACTCGAAGCCTGGACCGAGTTCCTGGACCTCGCAGACGGCGTCCGCTCCATCAAAATCCAGGAAGCCGTGCACGACATGCGAGCTCGGCTCTACCGGCTCCGCGGCGTCCCCGAAGTCGGAGAACTCGACGACCGCGCAGCGGCACTCGAAGGCCTTCCGACCGCGTAGACCATTCGCAAATCCGGCGGAGGCGAGGAGAGAAGCCTCCGCCTGTGCTCCAGCGCGGCTGGAAGCCGGACCTATCCAAGCGGCAGGACAGCCTGGAGTCCGGCCACAGACAGCGGAGCGGGTGAGGCGCCGCTGGATCGACCGAAGGGCGATGCCTGTACGACAAGCCTGCTAGTCGTGTCTGTCCGGCGGCGGATCATTCGGCGAGAGCTTCTCGCGGCAATCCATGGATGAGTTGGCGAGAACACAACCGCAGAATCGTGTCCGCGCATCATCTTTGACGGCCTCGCTGCTCTTGGGCAGAGTCACGATCCCTACCTTGGCGCTCGGCACGACGAAGGATCGTCCGCACGCGACAAAGGCAACAGACCCTGCGTCCCTGCCCAGATAGAGCAGGCGCGGATCGCTCAGCTCCTGCGGCATGTCGGAGCTCTTGTCCAGCCACTCCGGACGGACGGGGACGGTCGCGATGTCGATCACCGGCAGTTGGGCGAAAGAAATCGATTCGATCGGACGGTTACTGCTGCGAACACTCTGGACGCGCCGGTGAAGCCCATCCTGTTCCTGCCACAGGAAAATCCCGAGAAAGGCCAGAACCACCAAGGACGCACCGATGATTGCCTTGGGAGTCTGCACCGAACCTGCGGCGACCAGGATAATGATCAGCGGCACCATGAGGCCAATGTTCAACACATAGAATCGGTGTGTGACAATCCCGTAGACCAGCTCGCTGAGCAACCCGACCACCAGCATGGTCCCTACCACCAGCAGCATTACCCAGGCGCGTTTCCTGAATTCACGCCACTTCGCGTCAGTGATCCCGAGCCAACCTCGAAAACCCGCAATGCCGACGAGGATGGTCATCGCGAGGAAAATTCCGACCAGCGCGATCGACGCCGTCCTTCCGAGGACGGCCGCGCGATCGAACCCGACCTGTTCCGGGTGGACCCCCAGTCCTTCGAAATAGCTCACGTATCCCACATTGAGGATGACGAACAAGATCCCCACGAAGGAGGCGGAGACCGCGGCCAACGCCTGCAACGTGGGCAGCCCCTCCGGGCGTCGCCTTGCGGCAGAAATCCGCTTGTTCGCACCACGGGTCGTTCCACCACCGCGCCCGGGTCGCAGCAGCGCTCGCAGTTGCGCCCGATTGGCCGCAGATCCGAGCGCACGGCGCCCGGGGCGCGGCACCGCTCGCAACTGCGCAGGATTGACCGCGGATCCGAGCATCTTCCGGAACAGCTGCCGGAGTCGAGGCCAACCGCCAGGTGCCCCTGCTCTCATGCCAACCTCCGCCGCCCGGCCAAGCTTATGTTCCGACCAGTGGATCGTATTCGAATCGATCCGCGAATCCCGATGCTCGCCCGCCGGTTACCCCGATCGGAGGAACCGATCCGACCGTCTGACTCCCTGGCCTCATTCACCCGTGGAACTCGCAGCATGATCGCGCTGAATGGTGCTGCTGGGGCGTGACCGATGGCCCGCATCGCGCCGCTGCTGCCGTCCTGGCCGGAACGGTCGCCGGGCCCGTCGTCCTCGCCGACCGACCGACCGAGCGGGCGGGCGGGCGGGCGGGTGCTCCGGGACCGGCCGATGATGGTCATGCGGGGGCGCGCGACGTTCGAGAGTGGCGTATGGCTGTGTGGCACGTGCGGGACTTCACGTCGGACGACCTCGAGGCGGTGGTCCGGCTCGACGCCGAGAGTGCCACGACGGACAGTCCGGCCGTCTTCCGCCTCTCCGATGTCGTCGCCGCACTGCAGGCGCGGAATCCGAGTGTGGTCGCGGTGGCCGACGGGCTTCTCGTCGGTGCGGCGGTGGGCCGCGTCGACGGGGACCGGGCGTGGGTGCTGCGCATCGCGCTGCATCCCGCCTGGCGCAATCTGGGCCTGGGCACCGCGCTGCTGACCGCGTTGGAGCGCCGCCTGCGGGACTCCGGCGCGCGGATCGTCGCAGCGCTGCTGCCCGACGAGGAGACCGGTGCCACCGCGCTGGTCAACTCCGGGTTCCGCCCCCGCCGGGGCCTCACGTACTTCGAGAAGTCGGAGGGTGTCGGCGCCCAGGGCGCGGCGGTCCTGGCCGTGCTGGGCGCGGTCCTGCCCGAAGCGCGCCTCTGGGAGCAGCTCACGGGCATGACCGACGAGAAGCGGCTCATCGAGAGGTGCCTGGTGCTGCCGTTGGCCAATCCCGAGCTGGCGGACGCCCACGGCGTGGAACCGCCCCGTGCGGTCGTGCTGTTCGGCCCCCCGGGCACCGGCAAGAGCACGTTCGCCAAGGCCGTGGCGGGTCGGCTCGGCTGGCCGTTCGTCGAGCTCCTGCCCGCCCGGCTCGCCTCGGAGGACGGGCTGGCCGCCGGGCTCAGCCGCCGGTTCGAGGAGGTGGCCCAGCTCGACAACGTGCTGCTCTTCATCGACGAGGTCGAGGAGGTCGCCGGCACGCGCAGCCTCGCCGCCCCGGCATCGGTCGGCGTGGCCAACGAACTCCTCAAGGCGATCGTGCGGTTCCGCGACCGCGACGGACGGCTCCTCGTCTGCGCCACCAACTCGGTGGCCGCCCTGGACCCGGCGTTCCTGCGCCACGGCCGGTTCGATTACGTCCTGCCGGTCGGACCGCCCGACCGCGGGGCGCGCGAAGCGCTGTGGGCCGGCTACACGGCGAAGACGGGGACCGCCGCCGACACGGCCGCGCTCGCCGGGGCGAGCGAGGGGTTCACGCCCGCCGACATCAGGCAGGTCGCGATGGCGGTCGCCCAGGGCGCGTTCGAGCGCACCCTCGACACCGGGGCACGGACCGAACCCAGCACCCGGGACTACCTGGACGCCATCCGCCGCACCCGACCGACCGTGTCCGCGGAGATGGCCCAGGAGTTCGCCGAGCAGGCGGTCCGCTACGGACGTGTCTGAGGCGCGGCGGTGGTCGCCCTGCCTCTTCGGGTCCTGTCGGTGCTACGCCGGCCCATCGGGTGATACGCCGGCCCGTCGGCGCGGCTCGCCGTGTCGATGGGCCCCCTCAGCGCCACTCGATCAGGAACAGGGTGGCGTCGTCGCTCGTCCGCCCGCCCCGTCGCTCCTTCAGGACGTGGGAGAGGGTGCGCACCATCGCCCGCACCCCGACGTCCGGGCGTTCCACTCGGTTGACCCAGTCGATGAGCTGCTCCTCCCCGAACTGCTCCCCACCCGCCTCGCGTTCCTCGACCAGGCCGTCGGTGAAGCACAGCACCCGGTCACCGCGTCGCAGTGTCCGCTCGCTGATCACCGGCTGCTCCCCGCCGAACCCCACCGGCAGGGTGGTCACGCTCTCCAGGCGCTCGACGACGACGTGCCCGCGGATCAGCAGCGGCGCGGGATGGCCCGCGTTGACCCACTGGAGCCGGCCGGTGGCGGTGTCGAGGCGCATCATCTGCGCGGTGACGAAGTGGTCGGGACCGAACTGCTCGGCGATGGCCCGGTCCATGAACGCGTAGGTCTCGGCCAGTCCGATGCCGGCGCGGCGGGCGTGCCGGTACGCGCCGATGGCGACGGTCGCCATGGTGGCGGCGTCCAGGCCGTGGCCCATCGCGTCGATCGTGGCCACGTGCAGCACGTCGTCGTTGAGCGCGTAGTCGAAGCTGTCGCCGGCCACCTGGTAGGCGGGTTCGAGGATGCCGGCCACGGCCACCCGGGGAGCCGACATCGACAGCGGCGGCAGCAGGGACCACTGGATCTCGGCGGCCACGCTCATCGGTTGCAGGCGCCGGGCCCGGAAGACCAGGTCGGTGCAGCCGCTCCTGGTGGTCAGCAGATCCGCGACCAGGGCGGCGAGCCGGCCCAGCAGCAGGCGGTCGCCGTCGTCGACCTCGTCCAGCGTCAGGGCCAGCACTCCGGCCTCGTCACCACCGCCCAGCAGCGGCAGGTACACCCGCACCCCGTCCGCCCGCGCCAGCTCCACGGGCTCGCCCCGCAGGAAGGCCTCGCCCGCGGGGGTGCCGCTGATCGGCACCGGCTGCCCGCCGGCCAGCCCGCGGCCCGGCAGGTGCACCAGCGCCAGCTGACCGTAGTCCTGCAGGAGCAGCGCCGGGTCACGGCCCCCGATCCCGGCCACGGCCTCGGCGATCAGCGGGGGGATCAGCGGCGGCGCGAGCTCCCGGGACCGGTCGAGCAGCGTGCCCAGCAGACGTTCGCCGAACCCAGGGGTCCGGTCGGGCCCCGCCGCCGACCGCCCTGCACCCCTGCCGTCCACCGTCACCGACCTCCGCGCCGCACTGGACTGCGTCCGGCCGGCTCCGGCCCCGGCCCTGGTGCGGCAGTCGCGGCCGGTCCTTCCATTACGCCCGACAGCGGGCCGTCACGCCCCCTGGTCGCCCGGCGGCTGGGCCTGCCCGCCCGGGCTGCCGCCGCCCAGCCGCCGGGCCAGCACCCGGCCGCGCTCGGCCTGCACCGCTCCGGCCTTCCCGGCCGCGAACCGGAGCAGGCCGAACGGCGCGTGCAGTCGCAGGCGGTCCGCCACCACGGAGCCGCCGTCGCCCCGGGCGGTGACGGCGAACCGGTAGTCCATCCGTACGCCACCGGGGCTGACCACCTCGCCGCTGACCGTCGCCTCGTCCGGCAGCCGGGCGTCCTCGGTCCGCAGGGTGACCCGGATGACGTTGTCGTGCTGGACCAGCCCCAGGAAGCGGAAGCGCTCGACGGCCACGTAGTGCGTGACCCCGTCCTCGGTCCGCACGTCGCGCACGTCCACGAGCAGCGGGGAGAGCCCGATGTAGTTCTCGGGAGCCGCCAAGTGGGCCAGCACCGCGGCAGGCGTCGCCGCGACGTCGTAGCTGTGGCTCAGTTCAGTGCTCGGCACGTCCAACCCCCCGGTCCCGTCCGGCCGCTGTCGTGGGCCGGAAACGATCGGTGGATCATCGCACCATCCCGCCGGCTCCGCCAGGCTCGCGCAGACGGGGCCCCGACCTCGGGCGGACCGCCGGAGTCGGACCACGACGAAGGCTCGTGAGCGTCGAGCAGGGTGGAGAAGCCCTCGGGCTCCGGCACCGGGGTGCCCCCACGACTCAGCGTGCGACGGGCCGTCCGCCCTCCTCGTCGAAGACCTCGTCGAAGACATGACGGGCCCGGTCCAGCTCAGCCGCCGAGATCGAACCATGCCGACGCTCGTAGTCGGCCAGGTACTCGTCCAGGATCCGGCCACGCAGGTCCCGTTCGACGGTTGCGGTGGTGGACGTCGAGAACTCGCGCTCGCCCACCCGTTGGCAGATCGCCTCGGCCGTGCCTTCGGGCAGCGGAAGCCCGCCCCTGACGGCCGGACCCTCGCCAATGCTGTGGGCTTTCTCTGTCATGGGGTCAGCTTCTCAAAGGAGGAGACCCAGGGGCGACTACCCCGACCGGCGAGCTCGGCACCGGCCGGCGGCTCCACGCCGTAACGTCCGCCGAACCCCTTCCCCTCCAACAATGGGCCGCCAGGGCACGGGCAAGCGGAACGCTCAACCGTGCACGTAGAACACCCCGACGATCCCGCCGGGGAAGGCCTGGGAGCCGGCGGCGGGGATGGTGCCCACGACGGTCCCGGCGGGGATGACACCGTCCGGGCCGGCGAACTGCGCAGCGGCGGGGAACTGCTGCTCCAGGCCCTTCTGGTCGGAGTAGGTCAAGTGGGCGTCCAGGCCGGCGGCCGTGAGCAGGGCCTGCGCCTGCTGCAGGGTCAGGCCGGCAAGGTCGGGGACGGGGACGGCCTTCCGGGTCGGGCCGGAGGTCCCGTCGTCGGTGTGAGCGGGTGACGAGGGGGTGGAAACGGCCGCGGCCGACACGGTGGGCTGCGGCGAAGCGGTCAGCACCACCGCCAGTGTCACCCCCGCGGCGGCGACGGCGGCCACGCCGGTGAGCGCGAGCCCGCCGCGCCTGCGGCGGGTCCGGCGCACGATGCCGTCCGAGTCGAAAGCGGGCGCGGGAGTGGCGCGGGAGAACTCGTCCATGGCCTGGATCAGTGCCTTTCCGAAGTCGTCGTCGGTGGCGGGCCCGTCGGGCCCGGTGCGGTGCTGGGGGGAGGTCACGGTGGTCACACGCCTTCGAGGTCGAGGAGGACGGTGGGCGTTCCGGCCCGGGCGTCCTGCGGCGGGCCGGGGGAACGGTGCGCGTCGCGCAGCTTGACCAGGGCGCGGGCCAGTTGGGAGCGCACGGTGCTGGGCGAGACGTTCAGCAGGTCGGCAATCTGCTGGTCGTCCATGTCGTGCAGGTAGCGCAGGACCACGGCGGTCCGCATGCCGATCGGCAGCGCGTGCAGGGCCTGGACGAGCTCCTCACGCAGGTCGACCAGCGCATACGCGTCCCCGTCGGCGGCCCGGTCGACGAGCTCGGCGGGTTCGCCGGCCCGCCGCTGCCGGCGCCAGCCGTCGTTCGCGAGGTTCACCACCATCCGCCGCAGATAGGCCTCGGGCGAGTCGGCGGTGCAGATCCGCTTCCACTGCCGGCACGCCTTCTCCAGCGCCTCCTGGACCAGGTCTTCGGCGGTCTCGCGACTGCCGGTCAGCAGGTAGGCGGTGCGGAACAGCGCCGCCGACCGCTGCTGGACGAACTCGCCGAAGTCGATCCGCCCGGCGGAACCCCTGTCCCGCAGGCGGCCGGTGATCGGCGAACTGCCTAATCCCATGTCCCCCTCCTCAGAACCGACTGCCTGCATGACGGTCGCGCGGCGCCGTCTGCTGCACCGCCGCGGACAGTGTGAGGCAGGTCACGTTCCCACGGCCCACCGTCGCCCGTCCGGCTGCTCCAGACCGCTCCCGACCCCGTGATGACCGGGCAGCGAACATGAGCAGGTTTGCAGCAAATTTCAGAAACCGTTCGCAAGAGCCTTGACGCACCGTCGCCCAGGCGTCATCGTCATCGCCCGACGGACCGTGCCACCCGGGCGGGCGCGGTGCGTCGGGCGAGGTCAGCGTGCCCCGCCCTCCCCCACCCCCACCCCACCCGAGCCCGAGGTGTCGGCGGCCCGGCGTGCGCGGCCGGTGCGCCGGCGCCTCGCCCTGCCCAGGAGGACACCCTCCCATGATCACCAACGGCACGAGCCCCACCTCGGCCGGACGCCGACCGGCACCACCCCCGCGGCACGGCAACCCCAGCACCCCCACCACCCACATATCCCGCACCACCCGCGGCACCGGATTCCGCCGCGCCGCCACGCTCCTCACCGCCGTCGCCCTGCTCGGCGGCAGCGGAGTCGGCCTCTCCGCACCCGCCCTCGGCGCGAGCCCCACCGCGGTCAGCCTGCCGGGGACCATCGACTCCGCCGTCGGCTGCTCCGGCGACTGGCAACCCGCCTGCGCGCAGGCGCAGCTGACCCTGCAGGCCGACGGCCGGTGGAAGACCTCGCTGAACCTCCCGGCCGGCAGCTACGCGTACAAGGCGGCCGTCAACAACAGCTGGACCGAGAACTACGGCGTCGGCGGCGCACCGGGCGGGGCCAACATCACCCTCACCGTCCCGGCCGGCGGCAAACTGGTCACCTTCGTCTACGACCCGGACACCCACGTCGTCACGGACAACTCCGCAATACCCGTGGTCACCGCCGTCGGCGACTACCAGAACGCCCTCGGCTGCGGGGGCACCTGGGCGCCCACCTGCGCGGCCACCACGATGACGGACCCCGCCGGCACCGGCGTCTACACCTACACCACCACCGCCGTCCCGGCGGGGAGTTGGAACACGAAGGTGACCCTCGGGCAGTCCTGGGCCACCAACTACGGTGCCGGCGGCGCCGCCAACGGCGGCAACATCGCCTTCACCGTGCCCGCCAACGGCGCCACCACGACCTTCTCCTACAACGCCACCACCCACCTGACCACCGTGGTGAGCGGCACCGGTCCCACCGCCCCGCTCAACACGCTGGGCGCGCTCCACACGCCGACCGCGACCACCTTCCGCCTCTGGTCGCCGGACAGTTCCGCCGTCACCGTCACCGTCGGGGGCACCAGCTACCCGATGGCGCCGACCACGCTGAGCGGGTACACCAACGTGTACCAGGCCACCGTGAGCGGGAACCTGCTGGACCAGGGCTACCAGTTCGCCGTCAACGGCGTGGCCGTGCCGGACCCGTACGCCCAGATGGTCACCCCCGGAACCACCCGGGGCGTCGTGGTGGACACCGCCGCCGTGGCACCGTCGGCGGGCAGTTGGGCGCCGCGGCCGGCCCTGGTCAACCGCACCGACGCGGTGGTGTACGAGCTCAGCGTGCACGACTTCACCGTCGACCCCAGCTCGGGCGTCGACCCGGCCAAGCGCGGCAAGTTCCTCGGTCTGGTGCAGACCGGGACCACCGACGGCGGTGTCAGCACCGGCATCGACCACCTCAAGCAGCTCGGTGTCACCGCCGTGCAGCTGATGCCGTCGTTCGACTTCGGCACCCCGGTGCCCAACTGGGGCTACGACCCGGTGAACTACAACGTTCCCGAGGAGCAGTACTCGCAGTTCACGGCGCCGGAGGACCGGATCCGCGAGTTCAAGGACATGGTCAACGCGTTCCACCAGAACGGCATCCGCGTGATCATGGACGTGGTCTACAACCACACCTACAGCAAGAGCGTGTTCGGCAACATCACCGGCAAGTACTACACACCCACCGACCTGTCCGGCACCGGCGATTCGATCGACGACGGCAATCCGATGGTCAGTCGGATGATCCAGGACTCGCTGGAACACTGGGTCCGCGACTACGACGTGGACGGGTTCCGGTTCGACCTGGTCGGCGTCCACTCCTACGCCAACGTCTCTGCCTGGGCGGACTACCTGCAGACCAGCTACCCGGACCGCGACCTGATGATGTACGGCGAGCCGTGGAACGGCGGGGCGAGCGACCCCAACGAGGCGCAGAAGGTCCGCTACGGCAACGTCCCGGCCCTGGCCCCGGTCCACTTCGGAGTCTTCAACGGCGTGTACCGCGACGCGATCCGCGGCGGCACCAACGACAACGTCATGGCGTTCATGGGCGGTTCGGGCAATCCGTCGGCCATCGCCTTCGGCCTGGCCGGGTCACCGACCGACGCCGACAGCACGGCGACGCTGTCCGACCTCTGGACCCCGGCGTTCGCCGACCGGCCCGAGCAGACCATGAACTACGTGTCGATCCACGACAACCTCGACCTCTACGACAAGATCACCTACTCCGGCGCCACGGGCGGCGCGACCGGCACCGCCGGTCGGATCGACCGGCTCGCGGTCGGCACCGTGCTCGCCTCGCAGGGCATCCCGATCATCGCCGAGGGAGACGAGTTCCTCCGCTCGAAGGTGGTGAACGGCGACTACGCCACCGCGATGAACTCCTACAACGCCGGCGACGCCGTCAACGCCGTCCACTGGGGCGACAAGGCCGCCAACGCGAACGTCTTCGGCTACTACCGGGACGCCATCGCCCTGCGGAAGGCGACCGCCGCACTCCGGTTGACCACCTGGTCCGCCGTCAAGAACCAGATGACGACGCAGCTGAACGGCTCGGTGGTGACCGCCATGATCAGCTCCAACCCGGCCGCCCCGACCTCCTACGACACCGTGGTGGTCGCCAATCCGACCGGCAGCGCCTACAACGCGACGCTGCCGAGCGGGACCTGGACCAAGGTGCTGAACTCCGGCGGCGCGACCGCCGGGACCGACACCTCCTGCGACCCGCAGGCGGTGACCGTCTTCACCAGGAACTGACCCGGCCGGCGGACCACTTCT
>NZ_JBHYKG010000064.1:0-32421 GCF_042741245.1 Kitasatospora sp. NPDC058965 | reverse complement strand
TGCTGGGCCTTCCACGCGGTGATTACCGGCTCGACCAGTGCCCAGCGTTCGTCGGACAAGTCGCTCTTGTAGGGCTTGCGGTCACTCACGCACCCACCTCAACATGCCGGCCGCCCCGTGACCGGCGGCAGTGCAGCAAGGCCACACGTTCAGGCGACGACAGAACGGACATCAGCTCTCATTCCGCCCTTGGAAGCGATCCAAGGTCACACACATCGCCAGGACGCATCACCGTACGTTCTCGCGCGCCATGCCAACGATGCTCGTCACCCTTGGCCACCACCGATTACGGGAAAGGGCCGGTCACCGACCCCGTCTCGGAAGCTCTCCGCCGAACGCCACGACGGGGCCGCTGGCGGCCGCGACATCGCCGTTCGGTCCGTCGACTGCTCACCGCAACAGGCCGCGAAGGTGCCGAGCAGCAATAGCCGGTACTGCGAGATCCTCGGCATCGACAGCCCTTCCAGCGAGGACATTGCCGGCCGGACTACGTTCCCGCGCTTCCTGATCACCACAACGACACCTGATCACGCTGTCGGAGTCTGCTGCCGCGTTTCAGTGCCACGAGTGTGCGGCCTCTGGTGTTTCGACAGCCAGCCGCTAATATGAGGCTTCCTCATGTTATGCGAGAGGGTGTGATGAGGTGCCGAATCGGCGTGACTTTCCGGCGGGCTTCCGGTGGGGTGTCTCCACGGCGGCGTACCAGATCGAGGGGGCGGTGGAGGAGGACGGGCGTGGACCGTCCGTGTGGGACGTGTTCGCGGATCGGCCCGGGGCCGTCCTGAACGGCCAGAGCGGCCGGGTCGCCTGCGACCACTATCACCGGTACCCCGAGGACATCGCCCTGATGAAGGGTCTCGGGCTGGACGGCTACCGCTTCTCGATCGCCTGGCCCAGGATCCAGCCCGGTGGCACCGGCCCGGCCAACCCTGCCGGACTCGCCTTCTATGACCGGCTGGTCGACGCTCTCCTCGCCGCTGGCATCACCCCGATGCCCACCCTCTTCCACTGGGACCTGCCGCAGGCCCTCGAAGACCACGGCGGCTGGCTCGACCGTGACACCGCGTACCGCTTCGCCGAGTACACCGAGCTGGTGGTGGACTTGCTGGGCGACCGGGTGCCGGCCTGGATTACGCTCAACGAGCCGTTCGTCCACATGGTGTACGGCTACGCGCTCGGCATCCACGCGCCCGGCCGTGCCCTGATGCTGGATGCCCTGCCCGCGGCCCACCACCAGCTTCTCGGGCACGGGCTCGCGGCCGCCGTACTGCGCGATCGCGGCCGGGAGGTGCTGATAGCTAACAACCTCACCCCGGTCTGGCCGGCGAGCACCTTGGAAGCCGACCAGGCGGCCGCCGCCGCGTACGACGCCCTGCACAACCGGCTGTTCACCGATCCGCTGCTGCTGGGGCGCTACCCGGACCTTAGAGCGTACGGCGTCGGCGAGGACCTCGGCGGGAGCGTCCGTCCGGGCGACCTGAAGCTGATCGCTGGCCCGGGCCTGGACGGGCTCGGCGTCAACTACTACAACCCGACCCGCATCGCCGCCCCCACCGCCCCCGGACTCCCGTTCGCTGAGGCCGAGATCGAAGGTGTCCCGCGAACCGCCTTCGGCTGGCCCGTCGTTCCGGACGGCCTGTGCGAACTCCTCGTCGGCCTGCGCGAACGCTACGGCGCCGCCCTCCCGCCCATCACCATCACCGAGAACGGCTGCTCCGTCGCCGACGCACCCGGCCCCGACGGCGCCGTCCACGACCAGCCACGGATCGACTTTATGTCCGGCCACCTCGACGCCCTCTCCGCAGCGATGGCCGAGGGCGTGGATGTTCGTGGCTACTACACCTGGTCTTTGATCGACAACTTCGAGTGGGCCCAAGGATTCGACCAGAGATTCGGCCTCGTCCACGTCGACTTCGAGACGCAGGTTCGCACCCCGAAGGCCTCGTACGCCTGGTACCGCGACCTGATTGCTACTCATCGGAAGCGGAATTCACGGTAGTTGAGCTGCGGGGCAACGGACGGCCGTGCTGCGTCAGGCGCCGTTCGCGCAGACCACCCCGAAGAGTCCCTCGCCGTCGGCGGAGGGGCAGACCAGTGTGGTGATGTCGGTGGCGGCCCGGGTCCAGAGGGCGAATCCCTGGTGGGTGCTGATGTCGTCGATGAACATGACGCCGTTCGGCGCGAGGATCCGGCCGATGCGGTCCATCTCGAACCGGGTGTTGCGCATGGTGTGCAGGCTGTCGTGGACGAACACGTCGACCCGACCCAACTGGCGTCCGAGGCGCGGCAGTCGTCGTCGGCTGGACCCTTCGACGTACGACCATGCGCGTCGGTTGCGGGCGGGTACGGCCGTGCCCGTCTCCGGGTGCAGGTCGGGGCGGAAGGGGTGCGGCAGGTCGATGCTCCACAGGTGGCCGCGCCCGTTCTGCTCCAGCGCCTCCAGGATGTACCTGCTGATCACGCCGCGTGCGACCCCCGTCTCGACGACCACCTCGGGCCGCCGGTGCAGCACCACGCATCGCACCGCCCGCGCGAGCGACTCGTCCGCGTCGCTGTAGCCGCCGTACGTGTGCCGCCCGAAGGCGAGCCCGCACTGTTGCAGTTCCCGCGCGACGGTCTCCCACAGTTCGGCCGCGTTGGGCACCTCCGGGCACGGCCAGGGTGCTCCGATCAGGCCGTGCAGGTGCTCCTCCCACGCGGTGTCGACGTCGTAGGTCACCGGGTGCTCGCGCCGCCGACTGATCTCCTCCGGCACGTAGCGGAGGGTCTCCACCGGGTCTGTCGCGAGCGCGCGGCCGAAACGCCACAGCCTGTCCGCGACGCTCGGCGGCTCAAAGCGGGCCATGTCCCCAGCGTAGTACTCCAGCTGGGCTTCTCGGTTCCCGCCGGCCAACGGTCCGGGAGTGGGGAGAGCAGCGGGGGTCGGACGGTCTTGCCGACGTTCCCACCCACCTGCGGACCGCGCGGCTGCTGCCCCGCCAGGGGATCCCACGGCCACCTGCTCACTGTCCGCGCCTAGCGCGATCCGCTGGTGTGGGCAAGCGGGGGCCGGTGTTATTGAATGAGAGGTGCGGTCGGGCATTTCGGCGCCCTGTCGCAGGGGTCTGCACACGGCCCCGGCTCTGCGCCGCGGATTGCTGAGGGAGGAGCATGGACTCCACACCCCCTCCCTCGTCCTCCTCGCCGTTCGACCTGGTCAGCAGCGCCCTGGAGCGCAATCTCCCACGCGGCGGAGCGGGACCGGCCGCCGGTCCTGCCGGCGCCCAGGGCGACCGCACCACCGGCCAGGGCGTACCCGACAGCCCGGCAGACGGCCGCCAGGACCAGATTCTCGGCGCGGTCAGTCTGGACGGGGATCTGGGCATCACCCGCTGCAATCTGGACGCCCCCGTGTTCGCGGGTCTGGACGCCGGGGCCGGGACTCGCTTCGTCGATCTCCTGCCCCCCGGGGACGTACCGACCGTCACGCGGCGGTTGCGCCAGGTCCTGGAGACCGGTGAGGCGCACGTCGCCCGGATCCAGCGCCTGCGGCGGGGCGACGGGTCGGAACTGGTCGTCTCGATGAGCATCCTGCCCTCCGCGGAGCCCCAGGAGGGCCTGACCGTCTCCCTGATCGCCATGGCCACGAGGCTGCACCTGTACGCGGCCGAGACCGCGATCGGCACCTCGCTGGACATCGGCGAGACCGCGCAGTCGCTGGCGCAGTCCCTGCTGACCTGGGGAGACGTGGCCGCCGTCGACCTCGACTACGCCGTGTGGACGGGCGAGGGAATCACCGGTCACGGCGAGGGACGCATCCGGCTGCGGCGGGCGGCCCTGGTGCCGGACCGGGCGTGGCCCGAGGGCTACGTGACTCCGGGTGACGATCTTCCCAGCGACGCGGGTCGCCTGCTGGCGCAGGCGGTGCGGCGGGACGACGCCCCGCAGGCCATCGTCATACCCGACCGGGCGGCGGTCGAGCGGGTGTTCGGCAGTCCGCGGGTGATGCGTGCCATGGTCCCCGGTGACCGGTCGGCGGGCGTGGCGTGCATACCGCTGGTCCTGGACGGCGCCCCGCCCGTCGTGCTGGGTGTGGTGGAGGTCTGGCGGCGGGCGGACCGGCCGTTCCGCGACAGCGAGCTGTTCGACCTGCAGGAACTGGTGGCCAGGACCGCCCATCACGTCGACCTGGCCCGCCAGCACCAGCGCGAGCACACGCAGGTGCTGGCGCTGCAGCGCCGGCTGCTGCCCCGGACCGGCGGTGACACCATCGAGATCGCCAGCGTCTACCAGCCGGCCACCCCCGACAGCGCCGGCGTCGGCGGCGACTGGGTGAACAGCTTTCCGCTGCCGGACGGCCGTACCGCGCTGGTGGTCGGTGACGTCGTCGGGCACGGTCTGGGAGCCGCGGCCACCATGGGCCAGCTGAGCCTGGAGGCCCGCGCGCTGCTGTCCGCGGGGCTGGCGCCCGACGAGGTGCTGGAGCGCCTGGACGAGACCGTGTCGCTGTTGGACGACGCGGAGTCCGGGCTGGCGGCCGGCTACAGCGCCCTGGGGTCGACCTGCTGCATCGCCCTCTACGACCCGGTCAGCCACCAGGTGGCGCTGTCCAGCGCCGGCCACCTCCCCCCGGTCCTGGTCTCCCCGGACGGGCACGCGAGCCCGCTCGCGGTCCGCCCCCACCCCGGCCTCGGCGCCGAGTTCGCGCTCCGGGAGCCGTTCGGCGTGCACACCTTCGACACGCCCCCCGGCTCCCTGCTCGCGCTCTACACGGACGGCCTGGTGGAGGATCCGGCCATGTCGATCGACGAGGGCATCGGCCGGCTGGTGGACGCCGTGTCCGTGGTGCATCCCTGGGACGGGCTGCAGCAGGCTGCCGGGCGCGTCGTCTCCGCGCTGGCGCCCGCCCGCCAGCGCGACGACGTGACCCTGCTGCTCGCCCGGATGATCGGCTACCGCAAGGGCGACACCACGACCTGGCGGCTGCCCGCACGCGACGACGCCCCCGCCCGTGCCCGCGCGCGAGTCCGCGCACTGCTGCGGCAGTGGCGCACCCCGGACGACACGCTGGACAACGTGCTGCTGCTGATCAGCGAGCTGGTCACGAACGCGGTGCGCTTCGCCGCCGGTCCCATCACGGTGCGGGTGATCAGGGCCGGTGACGGCCTGCTGTGCGAGGTGGGCGACACCGGCAACGGCAGGCCGCGTCTGAGCCGGGGCGGTCTCCTCGACGAGGGCGGTCGCGGCCTGCACGTCGTGCACCGGATCACCACCCGGTGGGGGGTGCGGTGGACGGACACCGGCAAGGTGGTCTGGGCGGACGTCGCGAAGTGACGCGGTTGCCGCCCGGGGTGCGGGGTGTCGGTGCGGGCCGGGCGGGTCCGTCCTACAGCCATTCCCCTTCCAGGGCGGTGGCGGTGAGGCCCGGTGCCGCCGCGTACAGGACGGCGTGACTGCCCGGCTGCTGCCCGGCGTCGTGCGCCCGCCGCATGATGTCGAACACAGCGGCGCCGCCGCGGTTGCCGCTGGCGTAGCTGTCCCGGCTGTGGTCCAGCAGCCCCGACGGCCACGTGTCGGGCATCGTCTGCTCCATGTACTCCAGCACCCGGGTCCCGCCGGGGTGCGCCAGCAGCAGGTCGGGGTGCCAGGACCCGGGGCTGTCCTGGTAACGGACGCGCAGCCACTCCCACATCGCGGTGACCGTCTCCTGCACGGCGCGCGGCCCGCGCCGGTCCATCACGAAGTGGGTGCCGTCCGCCCGCGTGTCCAGGCGGTGCAGGTCCTGGGTGCCGGGCAGCGTGTGGTGCCACGCGGAGTCCAGCCGCAGCACCGACTCGCGCCGTTGGCGGCCGGTGACCACCGCGGCGACTGCGGTGTCCGCGAACAGCAGCCGGACGATCAGGGACTCGAGGGTGTCGTCCGCGGGCTGGTAGGTCGTGCTCAGGGCCTCCGAGATCACGACCAGGACCACCCGGTCGGGGTCGGCGGCCACCAGGTCCGCCGCCAGGGCCAGGGAGCGGGTCCCCGCCACACACGCCCACTGCGTGGCCGGCAGCAACAGCACGTCGTTGCGGAGCGCAAGCTTGTTGGCCAGGGCGATGTCCAGACCCGGCAGCGCCGGGGTGGTGGAGTGACTGGTGATCAGGCAGTCGACGTCCGCGGGGTCCAGCCCGGCGATCTGCAGGGCCCCGCGCGCCGCACGCTCCCCGTAGGCCTGCACGGCCTCCCAGGCGGGTGCGGTGCGCTCCTCGACGGTCTGCGGCGCGGGCACCGCCTCAAGTGCGGCGATGACGCGGTCCACCTCCTGCTGGGTGAACCCGTCGCGTGCCAGAGCCTCTTGGGCCGGGCCGATGGCGCCGGCCCGAAGGCCGCCACCCCGTCCGGGCGCGACGGCGGCCTCCAGCGGCAGCATCCACCCGCGGGCCTCGATGCCCGTGCTGGCCGCGATGCTGTCGATCCGCGGCGCCCAGGCCGCGTGCGGGTGCCGGTCGCGCACCTCTGCGACAAGCCGGCTGGTCTCCACGGTGTGCTCGCCGTGTATCACTGCAGGAGGACAGAGGTAAGCGGCCATGAGGGGGCACCTTTTCAGGGAGGTGTGGGAATGCTGGGCGTGCTGTGTCCTGGGTCACTGTGCGGACTCCCGCCCAAGAGGGCGCCGAGGGGCGCCACTTCGGGAGCCGCGGTACCTGTCGAGGATGCATGCAAAAGGGATATTTCCGCTGTGATGCAGACAACTTGGGTAGCCTTGGAGTGTGTGACTCGGCACACGTCGCCTGAGCCTGGTGTTCAACGGCGACGCGCTTGAAGCTCCTTGGCCGGCTCGGCGCGCTGGACCGTCTTCCCGACGTCCGGTGCGCGGCCCGGTGCTCGTTCCGCGCAGGGCGGCCGTCCGGCGCCCGGGCGCTACGGATTCGGTGCGGCCGCCGGACGGGCCGGGTGGCGAGGACGCCTCCTGGCGGGGGCGAGGCGGCGAGGTCCGGCAGGCGCTCGACGCGCGACGGCTGCTCGGCGCCGCACTCCGAAGGCCTCGTGCGCCTGGGTACCGCGACTTGATTATCCATCACTTGACCGACTGGGCAGCTTAGTTGCGCCACTTGGTGGTCCTGGTGCTCGTCAGGACCGACGTAGCCGTCCGGCCCCACGGAGCCGATCACGCAGCGGGGCGGTGGGTGGGTGTGGTGTCTCCGTCGGGTGTGGTTGGGTGCGGGGTATGTCTGATGAGCTGGGTGTTGCCGGTGTTCCATCGGTGTCCGTCGGGGCGGACGGGCGGCCGGCGGATCCCGAGTTCTTGGTGCACACCGCCGAGGAGGAGATCCTGGGGCTCCTGGATGCGGCCCCGGGGTCTGCCGGGCGGTTGGCGGGGGCGGTGTACCGGGCGTCGGCGCACCTGCACCGCGACGCCACGCCGGGAGTGCGGCGGCAGTTGCTGGCCTTGGATGCTGCCCGGTACGGGGAGCGGGAGTTGTCGGCACGGATCACCGCTGTCCCGGTGGACGGCGAAGCCGATGTGCAGTGGGGCGTGGACTGGGCCACCGGCAGCACGGTCCACCACCAGTGCCGCCAGATCCTGATCGGCCACACCGACACGGTGAACGCGGTGGTGACGGCGGTGGTGGACGGCCGTCCGGTCGCCGTCACCGGCGGTGACGACGAGACGGTGCGGGTCTGGGGCCTGACTGTTCGTCAGCAACTCGGAATGGAGCAGGTGTTCCCCGAGAGGGCGGACGGATTGGCCATGGTGGACGGGCGCCTGGTGGTGGCCTTCGGCTGGGAGGTCGCGGTCCTGGCGCCGCGTTGACCCGTCCCCACCTGCCCCTTGTCGGCGGCTGGAGCGCCGAATGCGGCCTGTGCGGCGTGCGCCGCCGCGGCGCGACTCGTCGAGGCAGCTGTACGGACAGCAGGTTGCGACGACAGCGACGGCCTCGGCCACGTCGCGCGCGGCCGTGCGGCGTCGGCTACGGCGCTGCGCAGGTGGCAAGGGCGGTGCGCGCCAGGGTGCGCAGCCAGGTGTGGGCGTGGTCGGTGTCGTAGCGCTGGTGCCATGACAGGTACACCGGTGCCGGGGGGAGTTCGAGCGGCAGGGGGAGCGCGACCAGGCCGAGGCCGGCAGCCGCGGTGCGTGCGGTGAGTTCGGGGACGGTGATCAGCAGGTCGGTACCGCAGGCGAACTGCAGCGCGGCCGCTTCGGTGGGGGCGGCCGCCACCACGCGGCGGGTGAGGCCGAGCCGGGCGAGGGCGTCGTCGACGCCGTTGCCGAGGTTGCCGCGGCGCGAGACGGTGACGTGTTCGGCGGCGGCGTACTGCTGCGCGGTGACGGTTCCGGCGCGGGTGAGAGGGTGCCCCTGCCTGGCGACGGCGACGAGGCGGGTCTCGCCCACCTTCTCGGCGCGGATGTCGGGTGCGCCCGGACGGTTGGCGTTCGCCTCCAGATCGACCTCGCCACGCCGCAACTCGGGGGTGTCGACGCTCGATTCCGCGACGAAGCGCAGGCGCACGCCCGGGGCCCGTCCGCGGACGGCCGCGAGCAGCGCGGGGCCGCTCAGCGCGACCAGGGAATCGTGCCAGCGGAGGGTGAAGGTGCGTTCCAGCGTTGCCGGGTCGAGTTCACGGCTCGGGGCCAGCACGCCCCGGACCTGGTGCAGCAGCTCGTGCACCTGCTCCCGGACGGCGATCGCATAGGGCGTCGGGGTCATGGTGCGGCCGGTGCGCACCAGGATCTGGTCCCCGGTCGTGCGCCGGATCCGACCCAGACTCCGGCTCATCGCGGGGGCGGTGACGTGCAGTCGTGCGGCCGCCCCGGCCACGCTGCCCTCCTCCAGCAGTGCGTCGAGCGCGGTGAGCAGGTTCAGGTCCAATTGCATGGGAGTCATCCCAGCCGTGCTTGACATGCATTTGATGGTAATGGAGAGGGCGGATAGCGTCGTCACCACGGAGCAGGGCGGAACACGCGGCCCGACCGGAAATCCTCTTCAACGCCCCCTGTCCAGATGGGAGTTCCACCATGTCCGAAACACGCCGGGCCACTGACGTCGCCGTCTCCGACGCCGACCTGCTCGACCGGACCGCGGCCGCTGTGCGCGAGGCCGGTGCGGCACTGCGCGAACGGTTCGGCGAGGTGGTCCGCTACCGGACCCGCGAGGAGCTGATGGCCGCGCTCGCCGCCAACGACGACACCGCCCTCGGCATCCTGCGCCCCCGCCTCACGAGCCTGCGCCCGGACGCCGGCTGGGTCGAGGACGAGCTGGACGGCGGGGCGCTGCCGCCCGGCGAGTGGTGGGTCGTGGATCCGGCCGAAGGCAATGTCAACCACCTGCACGCCCTGCCGGAGTGGGCGGTGACCGCCACCCTCGTGCGCGACAACCGGCCGGTGCTCACCGCGGTCCACCTGCCGTTGACCGGCGAGACCTACACCGCCCTCACCGGCGCGGGCGCCCACCTCGACGGCCGGCCGCTGCACGTCTCCGGGACTGCGGACCTCGGCCTGGGCATCGTGGCCACCAGCCAGGCCCGGCCCGACGAGGACGAGGCCGTCGTCCGGCGGGTCGGCTCCTCGATCACCGCGATGCTCCTCGACGCACTCGTCGTCCGCGTCGCCGTGCCCGCGACGCTGCACCTGCTGAACGTGGCGGCCGGCCGGGTCGACGCCTTCTGGCAGTTCGCCGGTGCCCGAGCGGACCTGCTGCCCGGCGCGCTCCTGGTCACCGAGGCCGGCGGACGGCTCTCCGACGCCGAGGGCCGCCCCTGGACCCCGCAGAGCGAGAGCTTCCTGGCCGCCGCGCCCGGCATCCACGCCGAGGCCGTCGCCACGCTCTCCCGCTGACCCCGCACCACGACCCGCACGCACGGAAGGACCGGATCATCATGACCTCCATCGCCGTTCTCGGAAACGGCCGCGTCGGCGGCAACCTGGCCACCGCCCTCACCCGGGCAGGACATGAGGTGACCGTGGCGGGCCGCGCGCCGGGCGGCGCCGCCGACGCCGCCCGAACCGCCCGGATCGTCATCAACGCCACCCCGGGCGCCGGCTCCCTGGAGCGACTCGCCGCCCTGCGCGAGGAACTGCGCGACACGATCCTCGTCGACGTCTCCAACGCCACCGTCGACGGACCGGACGGACTGCCCGCCGACCTGATCCACCCCGGCTCGAGCCTCGCCGAGCAACTCCAGGAGGCGCTCCCCGAAACACACGTCGTCAAGACGCTCAACACCATGCTCTTCCCGGTGATGACGGCCCCGGCCATGCTCACCCGGACGCCCACCGTGTTCCTCTCCGGCGAGGACCCCGGGGCCAAGCAGAGCGTCCGCGCACTCCTCGCGGACCTCGGCTGGCGCGAGGAGTGGATCACCGACCTCGGCGGGATCCGGACCGCGCGCGCCACGGAGGCTGCGGTCCTGTTCGTCCCCCACGTGATCCGCGCCAGCGGATTCGTCCCCTTCGCGATCTCGATCAGCCGCTGACCCCGGCCTCCCCGCCGCCGACCGAGATCAGGCCCCGGCCGCGAACTCGGCGAACCACGCCAGCATCTCCGGGTGGGTGACGGCTCCCTCGGCGCTGACCTCGGCGACGGGTGCGCCCTGGAGGATGCGCTTGACCGGCACCTCCAGCCGCTTGCCGGTCAGGGTGCGCGGCACCGCCGGCACCTCCACGATGACGTCGGGCACGTGCCTGGGCGAGAGCCCGTGCCGGATGGCCGCGGTGATCCGGCCGCGCAGCCCGTCGTCGAGCACGGCGCCGTCGGCGAGGACCACGAACAGCGGCATCAGGTACCGGCCGTCGGACAACTCGGCGCCGACGACCAGGCTGTCCGCCACCTCGGGCAGCTGCTCCACGACCGCGTAGATGTCGGCCGACCCCATCCGCACGCCCATCCGGTTGAGCGTCGAGTCCGAGCGCCCCGCCACCACGACGGTGAGATCGTCCTCGACGGTGACCCAGTCGCCGTGCCGCCACACGCCCGGGTACACGTCGAAGTAGCTCGCCCGGTACCGCGAGCCGTCCGGGTCGCCGACGAAGCGAACGGGCATGGACGGCAGCGGGGCCGTCACCACGAGCTCGCCCTGCTCGCCGGTCAGCGGCCGGCCCGCCGGGTCCCAGGCGGCCAGCGCGACGCCGAGCGCCGGGCACGGGATCCGGCCGACCCGCACCGGCAGCAGTGCGCTGGCACCGGCGAGCACCGAGCAGACGTCGGTGCCGCCGCAGATGGACTGCAGCCACACGTCGGGGCCGAGCCGGTCGTACACCCAGCGCCAGGCGCTCGGCGGCAGCGTCGACCCGGTCTGCAGGACGGTCCGCAGGGCGCCGAGGTCCAGCTCGGCCGCGGGGCGCGCGTCCGCCTGTTCGGCGGCGACCAGGTAGGCCGCGCCGACGCCGACCACGCTCGCGCGGGTCCGTTCGGCGACCCGCCAGACGCCGTCGACGTCGGGGTGGGTGGGGCTGCCGTCGTACAGCACGAGGGTGCTGCCGTGCAGCAGGCCGCCGACCATGAAGTTCCAGACCATCCAACTGGTGGAGGTGTGGAAGAAGTAGCGGTCCTCGCCGCGCAGGTCGGTGCCGAGACCGAGTGCCTTGAGCAGCTCGACGGTGATGCCGCCGTGGCTCTGCACGATGCCCTTGGGCAGGCCGGTGGTGCCGGACGACCACAGGATCCACAGCGGGTGGTCGAAGGGCACGTCGGCGAACTCGAGTCGGGCGTCCTCTGCCAGCAGGGCGGTCCAGGGGTGCCGGACCAGGCCGGGGCGCGTCGGCCACGCGGAAGCCGGCGAGGACGGGTGGAGGTGGTCGACGGTGACGAGATGGCGAAGCGTCGGCAGTCCGGCCGTGATCTCGGCGACCGCCGGCAGCCGGTCGTACTCCTTGCCGCCGTGGCGGTAGCCGTCCACGGCCAGCAGGACGGTCGGTTCGGCCTGCCGGAGGCGGGCGAGCACGCTCGGCGTGCCGAAGTCCGGCGAGCAGACCGTCCACACCGCGCCGACGGCGGCCGCCGCCAGCACGGCCGTCACGGCGTGGGGGGTGTTCGGCAGGTAGCCGGCGACCCGGTCGCCGGGCCGCACGCCCATCTCGCGCAGGGCCGCCGCGAGCGCGGCGACCTCCTGCCGCAGCCGGCGCCAGGAGGTCTCGACGGGCTGCCCGCCCTCGGCCAGGCTGACCAGGGCGGGGCGCTCGTCGGTGGCCCGGGCGAAGCAGCGCTCGGCGAAGTTCAGCCGCGCGCCCGGGAACCACCGGGCCCCGGGCATCGCGGCGTCGGCGAGCACCTCGTCGTAGCCGGAGACGGCGTCGAGGCCGTAGTACTCCCACACGGCGGACCAGAAGCCGGGCAGGTCGGCGGTGCTCCACCGCCACAGCTCCGGGTATCCGGTCAGCCGCAGTCCCCTGGTCCGGTCGAGGAAGCGCAGGAAGTCCGCCACGTTCGACGTCTCGGCCCGGGTGGGGCTCGGGGACCACAGCAGGTCGGTGTCGGTGCTCATCTTCGCCTTCCGATCGGGCAGGGTGGGGAGTAGGGAGGCCGCTGCGGCGTCAGCCGAGTTCGAGCTCGCGCACGAGTTCCTCCGCCCGGGGCCACGGGCCGTAGCCGGCGGCCGGATTGAGGTGGCCGACCGGGCCGATCCCGATCAGGCTGCTGCCCCAGGCGGCGGCGAGTTCGGCGACCCGCTTGGAGTGCGCGAGCGGGTCGTCGTCGCTCATCACGACGATGCTGGGGAACGGCAGGGCCTGGCGCGGTACCGGTGTCCAGCCGTGCTGCCGGAGAACCTCGGGGGAGGGGTAGCCCTCCGGCAGGGGAGTGTCGAAGTCCGGCGGCGTCGCCAGGAGCGCGCCGTGGACCGGGCGCCGGGTGCGCAGTGCCCAGTGCACGGTGATCACCGCGCCGGCGCTGTGGGCGACCAGGATCGGTGGTCCCGGGGTCTGCGCCACCACCTCCTCCAGGGCGGCGACCCTGGCCGCGCAGTCGAGCTGACCACCGGTCAGCGGCGGGACGGTGCGGACGTCCCGGCCGGCGGCGGCGAGTTCTGCGGCGAGGATGGTCTGCCAGTGGTCGGCGACGTGGTCGCGCAGACCGGGGACGATCACGACCGGGGGGCGGGCGGCGGTCCTCATGCGGTGGCCTCCACTTCGGGGGACGCCGGTGCGAGGAGCCCGCGCAGGCGGTGCAGGTCGGTGTCGTAGCGGCTGCGTCCGAGCAGGAAGCACGCCGTGGCGGGCAGCGCGACCAGCGGGACCAGTTGCAGCGCGCCGACCAGGCCGGTCCGGTCGGCGATCGCTCCGGTCACCGCGGGGCCGGGGGCGAGGCCGAGGAGGCTGTTGGCCAGGGTGAGCGTGCCGAAGGCGGTCGCCGGGATGGCGCCGGGCGTCAGATTGGCCACCATGGCGGCTGCCGGTCCGGCGGTGGCGCCGGACGTCAGCGCGCCCGCGCCCAGCAGCAGGAGTTGCGGACCGCCGGTCGGCAGGTGGAACGCGGCCGACAGCAGGACCAGCGAGGCGAGGCTGCAGGCCACGGCGACGGTCCACTTGCGGGCGGCGACGGTCCGGCTGATCCGGTCGGAGAGGATTCCGCCGCCGATCATGCCGGCTCCGATGAGCAGGGCGAAGATTCCCGCCACCGCACCGGCCTTCGCGGTCGGCAGGTGGTAGGAGCGGTTGAAGAAGCTGGGCAGCCAGGCGAGCAGGGCGCCCGGGACGAACAGCTGGAGCCCGCTGCCGACGTAGGCGCTGAGCACCGAGACCGAGGAGAACAGCTGCGGCAGCAGGCCGCGCAGCGGGGCGGCCTGTGCGCGGTCCACCGCGGTCGTCGTCCGCCCCGGGGCGAGCTTCCGCTCGGTGACCACCGCGGCGAAGACCACGGCCAGGACCAGGCCGAAGATGCCCATCGAGCCGAACGCCCAGCGCCAGCCCAGGTGTTGGCCGACGAACCCACCGATCACGACACCGAGGACCGAACCGAAGGCCCCGCCGGCGATGAACGCACCCGAGAGGGTGGCCCGCATGGCGACCGGGAAGACGCTGAGGACCACGGCGATGCCGACGCTGCCGTAGGCGGCCTCGCCGATGCCGACGAACAGCCGTCCGACGAACAGCTGGCCGTAGCTCGCCGACACCGCGCAGCCGAGGGTCGCCACACTCCACAGCGTCGCCGCGAGCACCAGGCTCCGCACCCGGCCCCACCGGTCGGCGAGCAGGGAGAGCGGGAAGGTGAGCACCCCGACCGAGAGGGCGACGATGCCGCTGAGCGAGCCCAACTTGGCATCCGTGAGCATCCATTGGGCCTTCAGCAGCGGGAAGACCGCGTTGAGCACCTGCCGTGACATGTAGTCCGACAGGAGAAGTCCGAAGCTGAGGGCGAAGACCACCCTGGCGTAGCCTCGGGAGACGAGGGGGACCGGGGCGGCTGTCGCCGCCGTGGACTCCGCAGTGGTGTGAAACGCCATTGTTTGCCACCTCACCTGTTCTGTACCGGGCTCAGAAGGGTCTGTCTCCGACGATTCCGGCGCGCTCCATCTTGCGGACGGCGGGCCAGTAGTCCTGGACGGCGTAGTGCTGGGTGGAGCGGTTGTCCCAGATGGCCACGCTGTTGGGCTGCCAGCGCCAGCGGACCTGGTACTCGGGGATGGCGGCCTGGCTGATCAGGTAGTTCAGCAACTGGCCGGCGCCGGGCGCGTAGTCCTGGCCGAACCGGACGTGCTGCGGGGTGTGGTAGTTCACGAAGTGTGTCGCGAAGGCGTTGACGAAGAGGATCTTCTCGCCGGTCTCCGGGTGGGTGCGCACCACGGGGTGTTCGGCATCGGGGTACCGGTCCTTCAGCTGGTGGCGGGCCTCCATCGGCATGACCGCGCCGAACGTCGCCTCGATGCTGTGCCGGGCGCGCAGCCCCTCGATCTGGACCTTGATGTGCTCGGGGAGCCGGCGGTACGCCTCCGCCATGGTGACCCAGATGGTGTCGCCGCCGACCGGGGGCGACTCCACGCAGCGCAGCACGGCGCCCATGGAGGGGTTCTCGCGCCAGGTGCCGTCGGTGTGGAGGGCGTTCTCGTAGTGCTCGGGCTTGCTGTCCAGGTCCTTGTAGATGCGGACCAGTCCCGGGTGGTCCGGGTCGCTGCCGGCCACCGGGTGGTCCTCCAGCGGGCCGAAGCGCCTGGCGAAGGCCACGTGCTCCGCGCGGGTGATGTCCTGGTCACGCAGGAACAGGACCTTGTACGTGAGCAGGAGTTCCTTGATCTCGGCGAAGAGGTCCACGTCGCGCGCGGCGTCGCCGAGGTGCACGCCGGACAGCTCGGCGCCGATCGTGCAGGTCAGCGGCTCGACCTTGATCGTGCGGCGGACGGACGAGCGCACCAGGGCGGGTGCGCCCGCGGTGGGGCTGGGGGGCTGGCTCATGGTGATTCCTCCAGGGAGGCCGACTGGTCCACGCGGGGCGTGGTCAGAGGACGAAGACGGAGGACCCGGTGGTCCCTCCGGCTTCCAGGTCGCGGTGCGCCTGCGCCGCGTCCTCGAGTGCGTAGCGCTGGTTGATCTCGATCGTGATCCGGCCCGCGGCGACGTGGCCGAACAGCTCGCCCGCGAGCTCGGCGCGCTCCGCCGAGTCGGCGATGTAGTCGGCGAGCGCGGGCCGGGTCACGAAGGCCGAGCCGTGCAGCGCGAGTTGCATGGCGTCGATCGGCGGGACGGGGCCGGAGGCGGTGCCGAAGCAGACCAGCAGGCCGCGGCGCCGGAGCGAGGCGAGGGACCCGGCGAAGGTGGTCCTGCCGACGCTGTCGAGCACGAGGGGCACGCCGACGCCGCCGGTCAGTTCGCGCACCCGGTCGGCGACGTTCTCGCGCCGGTAGTGCACGACGTGGTCGCAGCCGTGGGCCCGGGCGAGCTCGGCCTTCTGCTCGGTGGAGACCGTGCCGATGACGGTGAGTCCGAGCAGCTTGGCCCACTGGCAGACGATCAGGCCGACGCCGCCGGCCGCCGCGTGCAGCAGGATCGTGTCGCCGGCTTCGAGCGGATGGATCCTCCGCAGCAGGTAGGCGGAGGTGAGGCCGCGCATGGTCATGGCGGCGGCGGTGGTGAGGTCGATCTCCCCGGGCAGCTTGATCAGCGAGTCCGCGGGCATGACCCGGGCCGTGCTGTAGGCGCCGAGCGGGCTGCCGGTGTACGTGACCCGGTCGCCCTCGGCGAACTCCGTCACGCCGGGGCCGACGGCCTCGATCACACCGGCGGCCTCGACGCCGAGTCCGGCGGGCAGCGGGGCCGGGTAGAGGCCGGTGCGGAAGTAGGTGTCGGCGAAGTTGAGCCCGACGGCGGCGTGGCGGATCCGCACCTCGCCCGGGCCCGGATCACCGACGGCGACCTCCTCGTACCGCAGGACGTCGGGGCCGCCGGCCTCGTGGAAGCGGATGGCGTGCGCCATGGTGGTAGCTCCGTTGTTCGTCGCGGACGCGCGGATCGGGCGGGCGTCCGCGGGTGTCGATCGGGGTGGCGGCCGGGAGACGCCGGTGCCCGCCCCGGAGTCACGGGCGTCTCCCGACCGCGGCTCGGGTCAGGCCGGTGCGGGTCAGGCCGGTGCGGAGCCGGCCGGCCTGGTGTCGCGCAGCATGGAGCCGCGCCGGCCGGGTCGGCGGTTGGGCACCATGCCGAGCCGGTCCAGGGTCTCGTCGGCGTCGGCGTACCACTCGCCGATCTTGTAGATCCGCTTGGCCTCCGCCCCGGTGGCGATCTCGCGGCCGAGCGTGTCGGCGATCCGGACCATCTGCTCGACCTGCTCCACGGAGGACATGCGCTCGCCCTTGCGGCGCCACAGGTTGTCCTCGTTGCCCACCCGCACGTGCGCGCCCAGGGCGATACCGATCGCGTTCATGGGCGCCACCGCGCGCATGGAGGCCTCGATGGTGAGCACGGCGCCGTCCGGGACCCGGCGGACGAACTCGATCAGGTCGGCCGGGTGCCGGCCGGCGAACCCGCCGCCGATCGCCACGTAGTTGAGGACCAGCGGGCCGCAGTAGACGCCCTTGCGGATCAGTCGCTCCACGGTCTCCAGCTGCGCGGTGTGGGCGAGTTGGAAGTGCGGCTGGATGTCCTTGGCGCGCAGCCGCTCGAGGTGTTCGAGGTAGAAGTCCGGCCCGGCCTCGACCACCATGTCGCGGTACGCCTTGTAGTACGCCGGCTTGGCGATCGAGGTGCCCTCGATGTCCTCGTCGTCGAAGAGCTCGACGATGTTCATCTGGTTGGTGTTGATCGCGATCGTCACCTGGTCCGGCCTCGGGGTGATCTCGGCCAGCATGTGGCGGGTGTCGTAGCTGAGCCACTTGGCGTCACCCCCCTCGTCCTCCGGGGCGAACGAGATCGACCCGCCGATCTGCAGCACCATGTCCGGCACGGCCTCGCGCAGCCGGGCCATCAGCTCGTTGAACATCGACATCCGCTTGGAGCCGTGGCCGTCGAGCTCGCGGACGTGGATGTGGAGCACCGTGGCGCCGGCGTTGTAGCAGTCGACGGCGGCCTGCACGTGCTCGTCCATGGTGAGCGGGAGGTCGTCGGCGTCGCCGGGCAACCACTCCGGCCCGTAGGGCGCGGCCTGGATGACCAGCTTCTCCTGGTTCTCCGGATACAGTGAGTCGTCGTGGAAGTGCACGGTCCGTCTCCTTCGTCGGATGGGTGGCACCGGCCGGGCACGGGGTGCCGGCTGTGCGGGCCGCTGGGCGGCGGGGGCGAACGGGCTGTCCCGGTCGGCCGGGCAGGGCCCGGACGACGCCGCGATCCGCGGGAGCGGCGGTGACTGAGGGTGGGTCAGCCGCGCTGCCCGCCGTCGCGGGGGTCGACCCCTCGGTGCGGTGCAGCCACGGTAGGGCCCGCCGAAGGCCGGTGCTTTACCTCGGGGGACACGAGACTTGCCATCTGGGGACAGCGCGTCCCGATCAGCGCCCTGCGGACGTCCCCCGGTCGCTGCGCCACTCCTTCGCGCTGCGGCCGAACTGCCCGCGGAACCACCGGGAGAAGGCGCTGGGCGCCGAGAACCCCAACAGCTCCGAGATCTCGGTGAGCGAGCGGCGCGGATTCGCCACCAGCTGCTCGGCGAGCTGTACCCGGATCTGGTTCAGGAGCGAGGAGAAGGTCTCGCCCGACTGCGCCAGGTGCCGGTGCACCGTGCGCCGGTCGACGCCGAGGCTGCGGGCGATCTGCTCGACCGAGCACCGCCCGGTCGGCAGCAGGGCCTCGATCAACTCGCGCACCCGGTCGGGCACCTCGGTCTCCCTGGGCACGGCGATGGCCTTGAAGTACTGCTGGGCGTACGTGCGCAGCAGCGGGTCGGACATCGCGTTGGGCGAATCGAGGTCCCCGGCGTAGAAGACGATGCCGTTGAACTCCCGGCCGAATTCCACCGCCGAGCCGAAGACCCGGCGGTGCTCGTCGGCGCTCGCCGGCGCGGTGTGGGTGAAGCAGACCGTCAGCGGCTGCCACCGGGAGCCGAGGAAGCCGAGCAGGACGCGGTGGAAGGCACCCACGGCGAGTTCGAGGGCCTGGCGCTGCGCCACGGCCTCGCCGGGGTCCAGCTCGACCTCGAGGGTGGCGAGGCCGTTGCGCTCGGTGAGCCGGGCGTGCATCGCCTCGTTGTACATGTGCTCGTGGCGCAGGAGCAGCCCGAGGGCGCTGCGGACGGTCGGCTCCTCCCGGACCACCAGGCTGATCGGGCCGAGATTGGAGAAGCGGCGCAGCTCCGACATCCGCAGGCCGAAGTCGTCGCACGAGGCCGCTGCGGCCGACAGCTCCAACAGCTGGACCACGGCAGCCGCGGGGATCCACCGGTCCTGGACGGCGAGGGCGGCGGCGTCCAGGCCCACGCGCTGCAGCAGCGCCTGCGGGTCGATCCCGAGGGACCGGCTCAGCTCGACGTAGCCGTTCAGCGCCGCGGTGCGCACCAGAGGCCGCATGGCTCGACTCCCTCCTCGTGTCCCCAAGTGGTAAGTCACCTGTCACCTGAAGTCAAGCGATGCGAACGGCCGAGTCCTAGCGTTGCACCACCGCGGAGCCGAGGGCCAGCAGGCCTCGACCGGCACTCCGCGGCGAACGGCCCGGCAGGCCGCCCGGCCCCCGGGCCACCGCCGGAGAGCTCGCCCGCGCACCGGGCGCGGGGCGAGCACGGACGTCGCACCGCCGCAGGTCCGGTCCACGGGCACGGGCGCGGGCGTCGGAACCGACCCGCACAGCGGCACGGAAGGAGTCCACCGAATGTTGCAGGAGTCCCTCGTGGGACCGGCCGTCTGGCACGGCCCGGAACTCGCGGACCCCGACGCGTGGACCACGAGGCTGACGCCCACGCAGCTCGCCGAGCTCGACGCGGCGCTGCACACGGTGCGCAGGCGCGACCTCACGCTGCTGCGGTGCACCGCGGCGGACTTCCCGCTGCCCACGCTTGCCGCCGAACTGGAGCGCATCGCAGGGGAGTTGGAGCACGGCCGCGGCTTCGCCCTGGTGCGGGGCCTCCCCGTCGCACGGTACGGGGAGGCGGCCGCGAGCACCCTCTTCTGGGGGCTCGGCCGGCACCTCGGCGTGCCGGTCTCGCAGAATGCGGACGGGCACCTGCTCGGCCACGTCCGCGACACCGGCCGCAGCCTGGCCGACCCCGCGACCCGCGGCTACCAGACCCGTGCCGGACTGTCCTGGCACACCGACGGATCGGACGCACTCGCGCTGCTGTGCCTGCGGCCGGCCGCCTCCGGCGGGCGGATCGGCCTGGTGAGCTCGGCGGCCGTCCACAACGCGGTGCTGGCGCGGCGGCCCGATCTCGTGTCCCGCCTCTACCGCCGGTACGCCGTCGACCGCCGCGAGGAGCACGGCCCGGGCGAGCGCGGGTACGACACCCTGCCGCTCGCCTGCTGGCACGCGGGCAAGCTCAGCCTCCGGTACAACCGCTGCCACCTGGAGTCCGCGCAGCGGTTTCCGGACGCCCCGCGCCTCGAACCGGCGGACATCGAACTGTTCGACCTGATCGATGAGTTGGCCGACTCGCCGGGGTTCCGGCTCGACCTCGACCTCGCGGCCGGCGACCTGCTGCTGGTCGGCAACCACGCGGTCCTGCACTCCCGCACCGAGTACCGGGACCACGGCGGGCACCGGCGCCACCTGCTGCGGCTCTGGCTGACGCTGCGTCAGGGACGCTCCCTGCCCGACCACCTGTGGGCGGACCCGGACCGGGTGGACGGCGGCGCCGGCCGCGGCGCCGTCCCGCCCCGCGACGTGATCGCCGTCCCGCCCCGCGGCGTGATCGCCGCACCGCGCCGCGGCAACCGCCGTGTCCCGCCGCCCCCGGCCCGCCACCGCGCCGGACCGAAGGAGTCCACGCCATGACCAACCTCGCCTCCCTGCTGGCGGTCTCCGCCCGGACGCACGGCGGGCGGACCGCCGTCCGGCAGGACGAGACCGCCCTCAGCTACGCCCAACTCGACGACGCCAGCGCCCGGATGGCCAGACTGCTGCACGTCGACGGGGTGCGCCCGGGCGACCGCGTCGCACTCGTCCTGCCGAACGTCGCGCTGTTCCCCGTCGCCTACTACGCCGTGCTGCGGGCCGGTGCGGTGGTGGTTCCGATGAATCCGCTGCTGAAGGCCCGGGAGATGGAGTTCGTCCTGCGGGACTCCGGGGCCCGTACCGTGGTGACGGTCCCGCCGTACGCGTACGAGGTCGCGCAGGCCGCCGCCGACACCGGGACCGGCAGCCTGGTCATCGGGGCGGCGACGTACGACACCCTGCTCAGCGCCGTCGCGCCGATGCCCGAGGTCGCCGACCGGGCGGCGGACGACACGGCAGTGATCCTCTACACCTCGGGCACCACGGGGACGCCGAAGGGAGCCGAGCTGACCCACCGCAACCTGTTGGGCAACGCCCGCACCTCGGTCGAGACGCTGTTCCGACTCGGGCCGGACGACGTGCTGTTCGGCGGACTGCCGCTGTTCCACGCCTTCGGGCAGACCTGTGCCCTGAACGCCGCCGTCGCGGCCGGCGCCGCACTGACCCTGCTGCCGCGCTTCGACCCGCAGCAGGCGCTGGAGATCATCCGGCGGGACGGGGTCACCGTCTTCCTCGGCGTGCCCACGATGTACACCGCCCTGCTCAACTCCGTGGTCCGGGAAGGATCCGGCGCCTCCCGGCTGAGGCTGGCCGTGTCCGGTGGTGCCGCGCTCCCCGTCGAGATCCTGCACGCCTTCGAGCGCGAGTTCGGGGCGGTGGTGCTGGAGGGCTACGGGCTCTCCGAGACGTCCCCGGTCGCCTCGTTCAACCACCCCGACCGACCGCGCCGGCCCGGCTCGATCGGCCTGCCCGTGCGCGGCGTGGAGCTGAAGCTCGTGGCGGCCGACGGCACCGCCGTGGGGCCCGGCGAGGTCGGTGAGATCGCGATCCGCGGCGAGAACGTGATGAAGGGCTACTGGAACCGCCCGGACGCGACCGCCGCGGCCTGCCACGACGGCTGGTTCCACAGCGGTGACCTCGCCCGGGTCGACGCGGACGGCTTCTACTACATCGTCGACCGCAAGAAGGACCTGATCATCCGCGGCGGCTACAACGTCTACCCGCGGGAGGTGGAGGAGGTGCTGTACGCGCACCCGGCGGTGGCCGAGGCGGCCGTCGTCGGCGTTCCGCACGAGGTCCACGGGGAGGAGGTGGCCGCCGTGATCACGCTTCGGGACGGCGCACGGGCGACCGCCGAGCAGATCCGCGCGTACGTCAAGGAGCGGGTGGCCGCCTACAAGTACCCCCGGATCGTCACGTTCACCGACCACCTGCCCAAGGGAGCGACCGGCAAGATCCTCAAGCGGGAGATCGTCGTCGAGGTGCCTGCCGGGTCCTGAGTCCGGCACGCGGGGACGAGGACCGGCTGTCGCTCCGAGGGGGTGCCCGGTGGCGCTCGACCGTACGGCCGTCAGTTGAGCGAGGCGGCAACGGGGTTGCAGCTCCACGGTTCCAGGGCTCCACGGTTCCAGGGCTCGACGGGTTTGGGGCACGCCGGCAGTCCCCGGCGCCTACAACCGGCGGAACACGGAACTCAGGACTTCGATCTCCTGCGCGGAGAGCTTGTCGGTGAGGTGGCGGCGGACCGCCGCATCCAGGCCGGGGTGCACGGCGGTGATGGCCTCGCGTCCGGCGTCGGTGAGGGTGACGGTCACAGCGCCGGCGCGCTCGCGGGTGACGAGTCCGCGGTTGCCCATGCGGGTGAGCTGGTGGGAGATGCGGGTGCGGTCCCAGCCGAGTGACGCGGCGAGCTCGCTCTGGCGCACGCTGCCTCCCGCCTTGTTGAGGCCGGCGAGGATCGCCAGGTCCGGTTCGGACAGGCCCGTCGCCTCGGCGGTGTCCGCGATCACCCGGGCCCGGACGACCTCGTGGGCGCGCTTGAAGGCGCTCCAGAAGTCGACGGGCTCGTACGCGGCGTCGGTCGTGGCTTCGTCCGGCGCGGCGCTCTCGCCATTCGGCGTTGACATATCAACATGCCTCTTCTTAGTGTTGAGATGTCAACGCTAGCAGCCGGCTGCGCCCTCGGCGCATCCCGGTCGCTTGCGTCCACCCTTTTTCGCCCCGCAGGAGACACCGTGCACACCCGACCCCTCGGAGCCGGCGGCCCGCAGGTACCCCCGCTCGCCCTGGGCTGCGCCGGCATGTCCGACCACACCGGCCCCGCCGACGAGGCCGACGCGATCGCCACGATCCACGCGGCCCTCGACGCCGGCGTCACCCTCCTCGACACCGCCGACTTCTACGGCATGGGCCACAACGAGGACCTGATCCGCCGCGCCCTGCGCGCCGGTGATCGCGAAAAGGCGCTGCTGAGCGTCAAGTTCGGCGGTCTGCGCGGCCCCGACGGATCCTTCGTCGGCATCGAGGGCCGCCCCGCCCACGTGAAGAACGCGCTCGCCTACTCGCTGCGCCGCCTCGACACCGACCACGTCGACATCTACCGCCCCGCCCGCCTCGCCCCCGACACCCCGATCGAGGACACCATCGGTGCCGTCGCCGAGCTGGTCCAGGCCGGGTACGTGCGGCACGTCGGGCTCTCCGAGGTGGGGCCCGAGACCATCCGCCGCGCCCACGCCGTGCACCCGATCTGCGATGTGCAGATCGAGTACTCCCTGTTCAGCCGTGCTCCCGAGGCCAACGGCATCCTGGCCACCTGCCACGAGCTGGGGATCGGCGTCACCGCCTACGGGGTCCTCGCGCACGGGCTGCTCACCGGCGGCTACCGGCAACCCGCCGGAGGCGACCCGCGCGCCCACTGGCTGCCCCGCTTCCACCCCGACCACCTCGCTACGAACCTCGCCCTCGTCGAACGGCTGCGGCCGCTCGCCGACGCGCGCGGCATCAGCGTCGCGCAGCTCGCCACTGCCTGGGTCCTCGCCCGGAGCCGTGCGCACGGCACCGTCGTGGCCGTCCTGGGCGCTCGCCGACCGCACCGCGTCGCGGAGGCCCTGGCCGCGGCCGACGTCGCGCTGACCGACGCGGACCTCCGCGCGATCGACGAGGCCGTCCCGGCCGGTGCGGTGGCCGGTACCCGCTACGCCGCACCCCTGATGGCCCTGCTGGACAGCGAGCCCGGCCCGAAGTCGCCCGCAGGCGCACCGAACTGACCGCCGACGGCCGACCGGACCATCGCCATGGCCCGCTCGGCCGTCGGCGCTCATCCCCACCGAGACCATCCACCCCTCGACCATCCACGCCTCGACCATCCACACAGAGAACAGGCTGCGCATCGTGAACACATCCGAGTCACTGCTCACCGAGCTGGTCCGGTCCGGGAAGCCGATCGGAGTGGGGATCATCGGACTCGGGGCGGAGGGCAGTTGGGCCGAGCGCTCCCACCTGCCGGCCCTGCGCGCCGTCCCGGGGTACGAGGTGAAGGCCTTGAGCACGAGTTCGAAGCAGTCGGCGGAGCGCTCCGGACAGAAGCACGGAGTCGCCCGCACCTTCGGGACGGCGGCCGAACTGGCCGCCTGCGAGGAGGTGGACCTGGTGGTCGTCGCGGTGAAGGTGCCGCACCACCGGGAGTTGGTGCAGGCGGCGCTGAGCGCCGGCAAGAGCGTGCTGTGCGAGTGGCCGCTGGGCAACGGGCTCGCGGAGGCCGAGGACATGGCGCAGCAAGCGCGCAGCCGCGCGGTGCCGACCGCCGTCGGACTCCAGGCGCGGTCGCATCCCGCCCTCGCCCACGTACGGGACCTGGTGGCCGACGGCTACGTGGGGGAGGTGCTGTCCACCACGGTGGTCGGCTCCGGCGGTGCCTGGGGCGCCACCGTCGGCCCCGGCGACCACTACGTGCTCGACGCCGCCAACGGCGCGACACTGCTGACCATCCCGTTCAGCCACGCCCTCGACGGAGTCGCGTCCGTCCTGGGAGAGCCGGAGGAGCTGCGGATCGACTTGGCGTCGCGGCGCACGTCGGCCGTGGACACCGAGAGCGGTCGGCCCGTGCCGATGACCGCGGCGGACCAGGTGGTGGCCTCGGGACGGCTGCCGGGCGGCGCGGTGGTCACCTTCCACTACCGCGGAGGCAGGTCCCGGGGCACCAACTTCCGCTGGGAGATCAACGGCACCGAGGGCGACCTCGTCCTCACCGCCCCGATCGGCCACCTCCAGCTCAGCCCGATCACCCTCGAAGGCGGCCGCGGAACCTCCCCCGGACTCGCGCCCCTGACGGTGCCGGACTCCTACGTCCGCGTCCCGCACCTGGACCCCCTGGCCGACGCGCCGCTCTACGCGGTCGCGCACGCCTACCAGCAGTTCCTGGACGACCTGCGCGAGGGCACCTCAGCGGTACCCGATTTCGCGCACGGCGCCGCCCGGCACCGCAGCATCGAATCGGCCCGCACGACAGCCTGACCGGATCCCAGGACTCGATCACCGCTCTCGCACGACGGGCGCGCCGATCGGTCCGGGGCGCGGGCTCGGCGCGACAATGGGCTGACGTGCCGTCGGGCGAGGGGGTGGGCCGGTGTTGTCGATGGTGGCGGGGCCGTTGCACGGGGTGCCGGTCGTGGTGCGGAACGCGGACGTCCCGCACGAGGCCGCCAGCACGATGAAGGTGGCGGTCCTCGCGGCGCTGTACCGGAGCGGGGTGGATCTCGACGCCGTCCGGCCGGTGGTCAACCGGTTCGCGTCCGCGGCGGGTGGCAGCTTCGCCAACACGCGGGAGTGGGACAGCGATCCCGAGCCGTGGCGCCTGGCGGACGGCGGCGGATCCGCCAGCCTGCGCTGGCTCGCGGAGCGGATGATCACGCACTCGTCGAACCTGGCCACCAACCTGTGCCTGGCCGCGGTCGGACCGGAGGCGGTCGCCGAGGCGTGGCGGCAGGCCGGCGCGACCCGCAGTGCCACCCCGCGCGGCATCGAGGACCTCGCGGCCCGTGAAGCCGGGGTCCACAACCTCGTCACGGCCGGCGATCTCGTGCGGCTGCTGCAGTCCTTGGAGCCGGGTCTGCTGGCCCTGCTCGAGCGCAACGCGTGGCGGGTGGACCTGGCGGCCGGTCTCCCGGAGGGGACGAGGATCGCGTTCAAGAACGGCTGGATCCCCGGGGTGCGGCACAGCGCGGGCATCGTCCGGCCCGACGGCATGCCGCCGTACGTGATCGCGGTGTGTTACAGCGGTCCGCTGGCTTCCGGGGAGGACGAGTACGAGGACGATCCGGCCGCCCGGCTGCTCGCCCGCATCTCGGCCGCGGCCTGGGCCCGACGCCGGGAGCTGGCCGGGAGCGGCACCGCGGCCCGCGCCGGTGCGTGTGCCCGACCGGCGCGGCGGGCGTAGCGTCACTGGTATGGGCGTTGTCCGGGGCGCGGTGCGGGTCGGGCCCCCGAATCAGCGGCGGAGAGCGAGACGGCGTGCGGGAGAACCTCGTGCCGGCCGCCGGTGACGCGGCCGGGTGGGACGAGCGGCTGGACGACGTACTGACCGCGACGGTGGAGCAGTGCGGCGCGTCGTCCGGCGGCGTGTACCTGCTGCGGCCCGACGAGGGCGTGCTGCACCTGACGGCCGTCCGGGGTCTGCCCGCCGAGTTCATCGCGCCGTGGACCAGGCTGGCACTGACCGCGCCGACGCCCAGCAGTGACGCCCTGCGGGACGGCAGGGTGGTCTGGTCCGGCAACCACGAGGAGTTCGCCCGGCTGTACCCGCGGATCGCCGTGTCGATGCCCTACCACTTCGCGCTGGCGGCCGCCCCCGTCCGCAGCGCGGGGCGGCAGTGGGGCTCGTTGATGCTGCTGTGGCCCGGCTCCCGCTCGCCGCAGCTCACCGCGGCCGACCGCGACCGGATCGTCGCCGGGTGCGACCGGCTCGCCGAGCTGCTGGCCGGTGCCGAAACCGCCCGGCAGCCCATCACGGCGCCCCTCAGACCCCGCGTCCTGCCCCGTCGGCTCGCCGCCGACAAGCTGCCCGAGGCCGCCGCCACCGCGTTCGCGGAGCGCCTGCCGGGCGGCTGCTGCGCGCTCGATCTCAACGGGCGGGTCACGTTCATCTCCGAAACGGCCTGTGCCCTGCTCGGCGCCGCGAAGGAGCAGTTGCTGGGCGCGATCCCGTGGCAGGCCCTGCCCTGGCTGGACGACCCCGAGTTCGAGGACCGGTACCGGGCGGCGGTCATCAGCCGGCAGCCGGTGGCGTTCACCGCGAGGCGCCCGCCGGACCGGTGGATGGACTTCCGGCTCTACCCGGACGGTGACGGGATCAGCGTGCGCATCACCCCGACCAGCAGCGGCCCGGCGGCCACTCCCGTCCCCGGTCGCCACCGGCCGACTCCGGTGTCCCGCGCCGGGCAGCTCTACCAGATCATGCACCTGGCGGCGGCCCTCACCGAGGCCGTCACGGTCGACGACGTGATCGCCCTGGTGGCCGAGCAGGTGCTGCCGGCCTTCGACGCCCAGGGGCTCGCGATGATGAGCGCCGAGGGCGGCCGGCTCCAGGTGATCGGCTACCGGGGGTACGACGCCGCGGACATCGCGCGCTTCCAGGAGATCCCGCTGGACGAACGCACCGCCCCGATGGTGCAGGCCCTCACCGCAGGGGTGCCCGGGTTCTTCGACGGCCCGGAGGACCTGGCCCGGGCCTTCCCGCAGGTCCCGCAGGTCACCGGCAAGAAGGCCTGGGCCGTGCTGCCGCTGGTCACCTCCGGCCGCCCGGTGGGCTGCTGCCTGCTCGCCTACGACGAGCCGCACCGCTTCGCGGCGGACGAGCGCACCGTCCTGACCTCACTGGCCGGGCTGATCGCCCAGGCCCTCGACCGTGCTCACCTGTACGACGCGAAGAACCGGCTCGCCCACGACCTCCAGCAGGCCCTGCTGCCGCACGCCCTGCCGCCGGTGGACGGGCTGCGGGTCGCGGCCCGCTACCTGCCGGCGACCCGGGGCATGGACATCGGCGGGGACTTCTACGACCTCATCCGCCTCGGCCCGACCACGGCGGCCGCCGTGATCGGCGACGTCCAGGGGCACAACGTCCCGGCCGCCGCCCTGATGAGTCAGGTCCGCACCGCCGTCCACGCCACGGCGGGCGCCGCCCCGGACCAGGTCCTGGTCCGGGCGAACCGGCTGCTGTGCGACCTCGATCCGGGTCTCTTCACCACGTGCCTGTACGCGCACCTGAACCTCGGCGCGCACCGCGCCTTCCTGGTCAACGCGGGACACCCGCCGCCGCTGCTGCGCCCGCCCGGCCGGTCGCGCACCAGGGTGCTGGAGATCCCGCCGGGCCTGCCGCTGGGTGTCGACGCCGAGGCCGTCTACCCGATCACCGAGGTGCCGTTCGACGTCGGCGCGCTGATGCTGCTCTACACCGACGGCCTGGTGGAGGCGCCCGGCGTGGACCTCGACGAGGCGCTCGCGGCCCTGGCCCGGCAGCTCGACCACGCGGCCCCGGACCTGGAGACGGTGGCGACCGACCTGGTGGCCGGCGCCCGGCGGTCCGGCCAACGGGCCGACGACATCGCGACGTTCCTCGTCGAGGCGACGCAACCTCCGGAGCGCGGAGCGGACCGGCCGGGTGGCGGACGCCCGCCGGTCAGGCCCACTTGATGGAGCACCCCATGCTCGCCCGGTGCGGTTCCGGGACGGGCCTGCCCGCCAGCACCAGACCGATGGCGTCACGCAGCAGTTCGCCGGTGACGGGCTTCCGGTTGCCCGGCGTGGACTCGTCCATCGCGCCCCGGTAGGCCAGCTCCCGGCGGGCGTCGTACAGGAAGAAGTCCGGTGTGCAGGCGGCGTGGTAGGCCCGGCCGACGGACTGGTCGGCGTCGACGAGGTACGGGAAGGTCCAGCCCGTGCGCGCGACCTGGCCGCGCAGCCCGTCGGTGTCGTCGTCGGGCGCGACGGCCGGACTGTTGCTGCAGATCCCGACCACCGCCAACTCCGGGAACTCGTCGACCAGTCGGCCGAAGGCCTGCTCGACGTGCCGGACGAAGGGGCAGTGGTTGCACAGGAAGGCGACCAGCAGGGCCGGAGCGGCGGCGAAGTCGTCCCGGGCCACGGCCCGGCCGTCGATCGCAGGCAGGGCGAAATCGGGCGCGGGCGTCCCGAGCGGAACCATGGTGGAGACGGCAGCCATCCGACTCACTTCCTCCGGCCGACGGTCGCGGCAGCTGTGTACCCCCATGGTCCCTCCGGTCGGGCCCGCGGCAGCGATCGGCCGCCGACCGCCGGGCCTGCGGTGGCGAGCAGCCGACAGACTGCCCGGCCTGCGGGCAGTGGCCCCGTCGATGTGCCGTCCGGGTGGTCGGGGGCGCACTCGGGCGGTGCCGGATGCACGGTCCGGGGGCGCGGCGCACAGTTGAGGGCATGGACGTCGAACAGCGCTCGGTCGGCCGGTGGCGTTGGGCTCGCCCCGGTGCGCTGGTGCTGCTTCCGATCGCCCTCGTCGTGGTGCTCACCGTGGCGATCCTGCAGTCGCCCGCCTCGACCCACCTCGGCCCGCTGCTCGTGATCGCCCCCGCGCTGACCCCGTCGATCGCCGGGCCCCGGGCCACGGCGGTCGTCGCGGGGCTCACCGTCGCCGTCGGCGTGCTGATCGCCGCCCTGCGCGGGGGCGTGACCAGCGGCGACCACCCGGCGCAGCTCACCGCGCTCGCCGCACTGTCGATCATGATCGTGTTCTTCGCGGTGGTCCGGGAGCGCCGCAGCCGGCAGCTCGCCCGCGCCCAGTCGGTGGCCGAGGCCGCGCAGCGCGCGCTGCTGCGCCCGATCCCCGAGCGGATCGGCTCGCTGCAGATCGCCACCGTGTACCTGGCCGCCGAGTACGAGGCGCAGATCGGCGGCGACCTCTACACCGCGACCCGGACCGGCAGCGGGGCCCGGATGATCGTCGGCGACGTGCGGGGGAAGGGGCTGGCCGCCGTCGGGGAGTCCGCCCTGCTGCTCAGCGCGTTCCGGCTGGTCGCCGCGCAGCACGCCACGCTGCCCGACCTGGCCAGCACGCTGGACCGCAACGTCAGCCGGTACCTCCTGGACTTCGTGCAGACGGACAGCGAGACGGCGGAGCACTTCGTCACCGCGCTGTTCCTCGACATCCCCGACGACGCCCCGGTGGCGCACCTGACCAACTGCGGCCACCCGCTCCCGCTGCTGCTGCGCGAGGACCGGGTGTCCTTCCTCGACGGGGCGGGGGCGGCGCCGCCGCTGGGCCTCGGCACCCTGGTGGCCGACGACTACCCGAACGACACGTTCCCGTTCGAGGTGGGGGACACCCTGCTGCTGTACACCGACGGCGTGGTCGAGGCCCGGGACCGGGCCGGCACGTTCTACCCGCTGGCCGAACGGGTCGCGCGCTGGACCGGGTGCACGCCCGAGGCGCTGGTCCACCACGTCCGCCGCGACCTGCTGGCGCACGCCGGCGGGCGGCTGGGCGACGACGCGGCGGTCGTCGCGATCCAGCGCACGGCCACCGGCCCCGGCCACGGCCTGCACGGGCTGCGGTAGCCGCAGCCGTGGCGCAGGGCCCGCGCGCGCCGTACGGGAGCGCGCTCAGCCGCCGAGCAGCAACTGCTCCAGGGCCGTGCGGGCCCGGGCGTCCGAGCGGGCGCGGGAGGTCACGGCGGCGGCCAGTTCGCGGGTCCACTCGTCCAGCGGTACCGGACGCCGGGACAGCACCACGCCGCGGACCACCCGGCACACCTCGCCGCTGGGCCGCCCGCCGGCCACGCTGAGGACCAGTCGCCGGTCCTCCATCGAGACCTCGATCCGCTCGATCCGCCCGGGCCGGCCGGCCAGCCGGTCGGACACGCTGCGCTTGCGCTCGACCGTCACCGCGTCCGACGGCAGCGCGTCCGCCAGGGTGCCGGTCAGCACCTGGGCGTACACCTCCAGGTCGGCGGCGTCCCGGCGGAGCGCGGCGGCGAGCAGCTCGATGGAGCCCGGCTCCTCCGGGGAGGGTTCGAGCTCGCGGTGGTCGGTCATCTCTCTCCTTGCAGCGGTGTGCCTGGTGCTTCCACGGTCTCACCCGTCCAGGCTGAGGACCATGGTGGGCCGCTCGATCTCGTGGTCGGCGCGCAGCGGGCGGACCGCCGTGCCGATCGCGAAGAACTCGGTGGTGTGCCCGCCCCAGCGGTGGTTGTGGGCGTTCAGCTGGACGCCGACGATGCCCTCCGCCTGCAGCTCCTCCGCCTCGGCCTGCATCCGCGCCATCGCCAGCTCGCGGGCGTCGTAGAGCGCCTGGGTGTACTGCTCGATCTCCACGTTCTTGCCGATGTTGGAGAAGACCGAGCCCATCTTCTGGTGCGCGATGTGGTAGACGCAGGTGCCCATGGTCATGCCGAGCGGTGCGTAGCCGGCCCGGATCAGGGTCCAGAAGTCCTGGCCGGACAGGTCCGAGGTGAACGGCTGGCCCTTGTTGTTGCGCCAGCTGGTGCCGCCGGGCGCCGGCCGGTCCGCCTTGACCGCGGTGCCGACGGCGATGAACTCGGCGATGTCCGAGCCGAATTCGCGGGCCTCCACGGTCAGCCGGACCCCGACGATGCCGTCCGCGCCCAGTTGGGCGGCCTCGGCCTCCATCCGCGTCATCGCCAACTCGCGCGCGTGGTACATCGCCTGGCTGAGGGTCTCGAGCTCCTGGTTCTTGCCCCAGCGCCCGAGCTGGATCCCGACGTGGTAGATCGAGCTGCCCAGGACCAGGCCGATGGGCTGGAACCCGGCCTCGCGGACCAGCAGGAACTCGTTGACGGACAGGTCACTGGTGAAGATCGAGCCGGGCTTGCCGGGCTGCAGCTCGGCCAGCCGCCGCATCGCGTCGGCCGGCACACCCTGCGCGGCGGGATCGAAGGTGCTCATCCGGTTGGTTCTCCCCTTGAATGTGTAGGACGCGACGGGTGGATCGGCGGCCGGTGGCCCCGGTGGCCCCGGTGGCTCGGTGACCGGAGGCCCGGCCGGTTCGACGGCGGGTGGCTCAGCGGCGGGCGCCGGGACGCCCGGCCTGTGCGAGGCGGCGGCGCAGCCGGTCGCCGCCACCGCCCAGCGGCATCACCGTGAGGGTGCGCGGCGCGGCGGGTTCGACGGCGAACCGGGCGATCGTGGTGCCGATCAGCGTGCTGTCCGCGACGTGGTCCGTCTGCTCGTTGTTCTGGGTGCTGCCGAGGCAGCGCTCCTCCCACAGCCGCAGGTCGCTGTCGGCGAGGATCACGCCGTCGCCGCCGCGCACCAGGCCCTGGCGGTACAACTGGGCCCGGGCGTCGGCCCGGACGTGGTGGATCAGCGCGGTCCAGCCGTCCACCTCCTGGTTGGACCAGGAGTTCGACTGGCGGGTGGTCGTGTAGTCGTCGTGCCGCACCCCGACCGACATCCCGACCAGCAGGTCGACCGGCACCCAGCCGGCGGCGATCAGCTTGGCGAAGCCCTGCCCGTCCAGGTGGCAGGTGAACGGGTGGCGCGGCCGGACCGGGCCGGCCGCCCGCACCGCGGTGCCGATCACCTTGAACTCCAGGCAGTTCGGCGCGGCCGGGAACGGAGCCATCGTCAGCTGGGCCGCCACCACCCCGTCACCGCCGAGCGCCGCGCACTCCGCGGTCATCCGGCCCAGTGCCGAGCGCCGCGCCGAGTCCAGCACCTGCACCAGGGCCGCGGACGGCGCGCCGTTGCCGGACAGGGCGATCCCGGCGGGGCCGTAGCGGCCGGTGGCACGGCCGGCGCCGGGGTACAGGCAGTTGTGGTAGCCCCAGTACTGGCCGCTGCGGCCGACGTGGTAGACCGCCGACCCCATGACCTGGCCGACCGGTTCGAAGCCGACCGACCTGATCGCGGCGAACTCGCCGGTCGAGAGCGCGGACGACCACGTCCCGCTGGCCCGCCCCTCGGCGACCCGTGCCGCCGCGGCGGGCGGCAGCCCGGCGCCGCTCCACTCCGGCATGCGCCCACCCCGTTCCTGTCGGAAGCATCCGACATCCGTGCAGAGGGCCCCTGCTGGGGTCCGACACCGCACCCTACGCCGCAGATCCGGCGCGGTGACAGCAGGGTCGCCGATCCGGCGG
>NZ_JBHYKG010000063.1:9510-32769 GCF_042741245.1 Kitasatospora sp. NPDC058965 | reverse complement strand
TTCGGGCGGTTGGTGGGGGGGGGGGCGCCCGCCCCCCGGGGGCGGGGGGGGGGGTTCCGCGGGGCCCCGCGCCGGGGGGGGGGGGGGGGGCCCCCACGGCCGGGCCGTCATCCGCGCGGCTCGGCGGCCCCGAGGCGGGCGGCCAGGAACCCGACGGTCCGTGCGATCAGTTCGCCCGGATCCGGGTGGCCGGTGAAGCAGTGGTCGGCGCCCTCGACCGGGACGTACTCGGCCTCGACGCCTGCCGCGAGCAGGCGCGCGTGCAGGCGCTCGGCCTGGGCGGCCGGCACCGCCGCGTCCGCCGTGCCGTGCACGATCTGGAACGGCGGTGCGGCAGCGGTCACCTGGTGGACCGGGCTGGCGGCCCGGGCCGCCTCGACCAGCTCGCTCGACGGGCCGCCGAGCAACCGGTACAGCGGATCGTCCGGGTCGTCGCCGTGCGGCAGCACCGTGAAGTCGGTGGGCGTGTACCAGAGCGCGGCGGCCGCGACGGGCCGCCCGCCGTCGGCGGTCGCGTCGAGGGCGGCCAGCGCCGCCAGCGTGCCGCCGGCCGACTCGCCCCAGACGCCGATCCGCTCGGTGTCCAGCTGCCACTGCTCCCCCTTGCTGCGCAGGAAGTCCAGCGCGGCCCGCACGTCCTCCAGCGGGGCCGGGAAGCAGGCCTCGCCGGAGAGCCGGTAGTCGATGGTGGCCACCGCGAGGCCCGCGTCGGTCAGCGCCCGGAAGACGGAGCCGGCCGGCAGGGTCCCGGGCAGGTAGCGGCGGTCGCCCTCCCAGAACGCACCGCCGTGGATCCAGACCACCACCGGTACCGGGCGTCCGTCGGGCGGCGGAGCCGGCAGGTGCAGGTCGAGCAGCAGCGGCCGGAACCCCCGGACCTCGGCGAAGGTGAGCCCCGGGTGCACGGTGTGCGCCGCCGCGCCGCCGCAGGGCGTGCTGATCTGGTCTGACACAGTGTTCGTCCCTTCGATCGTTTCAGTTGAACGTAGATCGCCGCGCCATCTGACGCAAGAGACGAACACCAGGCTGCAAAGTCTGGATTTCGCTCGGCCGGTGCCATCGGCCCACCCTGCGTCGTCCGGCGCCGACGCGCTCCGTCACCGCGGCAACGACCCTCCTAATGTCCGGACAATTCCAGCCACCTCACTCGGCGAGCTTGCCGATCGGGCCGCTGCATGCCTAGTTTTAATGTCCGTACATTTGATCCAGTGGGAGGCACCCTTGGCCGCCAGGCAGCACCATCGGATCGTGATCATCGGCGGGGGCTCGGCGGGGATCTCGGTCGCGGCCCGGCTCCGGCGGGCCGGCCAGCGAGACGTCGCCGTCGTCGAGCCGAGCGGCCGGCACTACTACCAGCCGCTCTGGACCCTGGTCGGCGGCGGCCGGGCCCCGCTGGCGCAGAGCGTCCGGCCGCAGGCGTCCGTGCTGCCGAAGGGCACGCACTGGATCCGCCGGTCCGCCCGGGCGGTCGACCCCGAGAGCCGGCAGGTGACCCTGGACGACGGCGGCACCGTCGGCTATGACCAGCTCGTGGTCTGCCCCGGGATCCAGTTGGACTGGGAGCGCGTACCGGGCCTGTCCGCGGCCGGGCTCGGCGCGGACGGCCTGTGCAGCAACTACCTGCCGCACACCGCCCCCGCGACCTGGCGCCTGATCCGGGGGACCCGGTCCGGCACCGCGGTGTTCAGCATGCCGACCGGCGCCGTCAAGTGCGGCGGCGCACCGCAGAAGATCGCCTACCTGGCCGCCGACCACTGGCGCGAGCAGGGCGTCCTCGGCCGCGTCGACATCCACCTGGTGATCCCCGGGGCCACCCTCTTCGGCGTCCCGGAGTTCGCCCGGGTGCTCGACGGGGTGGTGCGCCGGTACGGCATCACCGTCCACTACGGCAGCGAGGTCACCGAGGTGCGGGCCGCGGCCCGCGAGGTCGTCGTCACCGACCTCGCCACCGGCGGCACCACCGCCCTGCCCTACGACCTGGCCCACCTGGTGCCGCCGCAGAGCGCGCCGGACTGGATCAAGCGCAGCCCGCTGGCCGGCGCCGACGACCCGGCCGGCTGGGTGGAGATCGACCGGCACACGATGCAGCACGTCCGGTACCCGGACGTCTGGGCGTTGGGCGACGCCGGTTCCTCGCCCAACGCCAAGACCGGCGCCGCCGTGCGCAAGCAGGCGCCGGTGGTGGTCGAGAACCTGCTCGCCGCGGTCGACGGCCGCCCGCCGACCGCCCGGTACGACGGCTACTCGTCCTGCCCGCTGACCACGGCCCGCCGCAAGATGCTGCTCGCCGAGTTCGACTACAGCGGGCGCCCGGCACCGTCGATCCCGCTGATCGACACCGTCCGCGAGCGCACCGACATGTGGTACCTCAAGCGGCACGGTCTCCCGTTCCTCTACTGGAACCTGATGCTCCGCGGGCTCGCCTGACCGGCCCCGGCACCCCCTCCCCCGCCCCGCACCCTCATCTACGGAGCTTCCCCATGGCCGAGCAGGCCGGACCGCTGGTCTTCGTGCAGTTCTACCTCGACTGCCTCTCGCACGCCTCGTACCTCGTCGGCGACCGCACCACCGGCCGGGCCGTCGTGGTCGATCCCCAGCGCGACGTCAACGAGTACCTCGCCGCCGCCGAGCGGCACGGCCTGACCGTCGAGCGGGTCGTCGAGACCCACGTGCACGCGGACTTCCTCTCCGGCCACCTGGAGCTGGCCGAGCGCACCGGCGCCCGGATCTCCTACGGGTCCGCCGGCGCGGTCGACTTCGACACCGACCCGCTGCCGGACGGCGCCCGGATCGACCTCGGCGCGGTCGAGCTGGAGGTCCTGCACACCCCGGGCCACACCCCGGAGTCGATCTGCCTGGTCGTCCGCGAGCGGGCGGGTGACGCCGTTCCGTACGGCGTGCTCACCGGCGACACGCTGTTCATCGGCGACGTCGGCCGGCCGGACCTGGTCGCCGCCGCGGGCCGGTCCGCCGCGGAGATGGCGCGCGCCCTGTACCGCTCCACCCGCACCCTGCTCACCCTCCCCGACGCCACCCGCGTCTACCCGGCGCACGGCGCGGGTTCGTCCTGCGGCAAGAGCCTGTCGACCGAGCTGAGCTCGACGATCGGCGAGCAGCGCCGCACCAACTACGCGCTGGCCGACCTGACCGAGGAGGAGTTCGTCGCGGCCGTGACCGACGGCCAACTCGCCGCGCCGGCCTACTTCGCGTTCACCTCGGCGCGCAACCGCCAGGACCGCGCGGTGCTCGACGAGGACACCCCCGTCCCGTCGCTCGCCCCGGACGCGTTCCGCGCGGCCCGGGCGGCCGGCGCCACCGTGCTGGACACCCGCGACCCCGACGCGTTCGCCGCCGCCCACCTGCCGGCCGCCGTCAACATCCCGCTCGGCGGCCGGTTCGCCGAGCTGGCCGGCCAGGTGCTGGACGCCCGGCAGGACATCGTCCTGTGCGGCGACCCCGACTCGGCGCGCGAGGTCCGCAACCGCCTGGCCCGGATCGGTTTCGACCGCGTCCTGGGCGCGCTGGCCGGGCCCGTCGAGTCGCTCGGCGCCGCGCAGCTGGCCGGCGTCGAACGCCTGGGGGCCGCCGAGCTCGCCGACCGACTCGCCGACACCGGGCGGGACTTCGTCCTGCTGGACGTGCGCGGCCGCGGCGAGGTCCGCGAGCTCGGCACCGTCCCGGGGGCCCGCCTCGTCCCGCTGCCCGAACTCCTTTCCCGGATACCCGAGCTGGCGGCCGGTCAGCCCGTGGTCGTGCTGTGCGCGGGCGGCAACCGCTCCTCGGTGGCCGCGTCCGTGCTGCGCGCCCGCGGGTTCGACACCGTCGACCTGCGCGGTGGTTTCGCCGCCTGGCACGGCGAGGTCGCCCGCCTCACCGAGCCGGAGCCGGACGGCGTCCCGGAGTGAGCGTCCTGATCCTCGCCCTGCTCTGCGGAGCGGTGGTCGGCACGGCCCTCGGCGCGCTCGGCGGCGGCGGGGGCGTGCTCGCGGTCCCGGCGCTGGTGTACCTGCTGGGCGTCAGACCCGCCGATGCCGGGACCACCAGCCTGGCCATCGTCACCGCCACCTCCGTCACCGCCCTCGTCCGCCACGCCGGCACCGGCTCGGTCCGCTGGCGCACCGGCGCGCTCTTCGCGGCCGCCGGGGTGCTGCCCGCGATCGGCGCCTCGGTGCTCGCCCACCGCATCCCGCAGCAGGTGCTGACCGCCGGGTTCGCCGTCCTGGCCGCGGCCGCCGCGGCCGCGCTGCTGCGCGCGACCCGCGCGGCGCGGCGCGCCACCGCCGACGAGGGCGCGGGCGACGGCGCGCCGGCTGCCGCCGGTGACCACGGCCACCTGCGGACCGCCGCCGTCGGGGCCGGCCTCGGCACGGTCACCGGACTGCTGGGCGTGGGCGGCGGCTTCCTCGTGGTGCCCGCCCTGGTGTCCGTGCTCCGGCTGCCGATGCGCAACGCCGTCGGCACCAGCCTGGTGGTCATCCTGATCAACTCGGTGGTCTCCCTCACCACCCGCCTCTCGGTGGCCGGCGCCTCGCTCGACCTCGCGGTCTTCGGCCCCTTCGTGGGCGCCGCGGTCCTCGGCGCCTGGGACGGCAAGCGGCTGGCCGCCAGGCTCTCCGGCGCCGCGCTGCAACGGGCCTTCGCCGTCGTGCTGCTCACGGTGGCGGCCGCCATGCTGGCCGACGTCCTGGTCTGACGGTCCGCCACCGCGCGCCGCACGGGCTCGCCCCCGGCCGGGCGGCGCGCGCGGGACTGCTGGGGCCGGGTTTGTGCTGTCGTGCCGGAGGGACGAACATGCTGTGCGTGTCCCGCACCGTGCAGCCGACCCGTGACCCCGAGGAGGGCGCCGTGACCACCCGCCCCGGCGCCCGGCCCCTCACCCGCTCGCCCGGCAATCCGCTCTGGGCGCAGCTCCGGGCCGACCTGCTGCGCCGGCTCGACGCGGGCGAGTTCCAGGACGTGTTCCCGGGCGAGCACGAGCTGGTCGCCGAGTACCGGGTCAGCCGGCACACCGTCCGCGAGGCGCTCCGGCAGCTGCGCGAGGAGGGGCTGGTCACCGCGCACCGCGGTCGGGCCTCCCGGTTCACCGCGAGCCGCCCGCTGGAGCAGCCGCTCGGCGAGCCGTTCAGCCTGTTCCGCTCCGTGGAGGAGGTCGGCGCCGTTCAGCGCAGCGTGGTGCGGGCTCTGGACCTGCGGGCCGACGGCGTGGTCGCCGCCCGGCTGGGGCTGGAGGAGTCGACGCCGCTGCTGCACCTCGAACGCCTGCGCCTGGCCGACGAGGAGCCGCTCGCCGTCGACCGCGCCTGGCTGCCGGCCGACCTGGCCCGCCCGCTGCTGGAGGTCGACTTCGCCCGCACCTCGCTCTACGGCGAGCTCGAACGCCACTGCGGCAGCCGGATCGGCGGCGGCTGGGAGCGGATCCGGGCGGTGGTGCCCGGTCGCGGCGAGCGGATCCTGCTCGACTGCCCCGCCGGCACCGCCCTGTTCGCGATCGACCGGCTGGGCCACGACACCGACGGCCGCCCGGTGGAGTGGCGCCAGACCCTGGTCCGCGGCGACCGCTTCGCCGTCGCCGCCGCGTTCTCCCGCCACGAGTACCAGTTGGGCGCGCCGGTCCGGACGCCCTGACCCACCGGTCCCCTACTGCGGCAACTGCACCGCCAGACGGGTCAGCCGCCCGTGTGTCGGCTTCGTCGGGCGCGCCGTCCGGGCCAGGGTGGAAAGCCCGAGCCGCGGGTCCGCATCCGGTACCCCACCGTGAGGTGGCGGGTCCGGCTGCCGCCTGACGGATCGTCGAGAGTGTGGAGGTGGCCGGGTGCCCCGGGTTCCGCTGTTGTCCCTGCGGGGGATCTCCAAGGACTACGGAACCGTGCGGGCCCTGGACGCGGTCGACCTGCGGGTGGACCGCGGACAGGTGCTCGGGCTGGTCGGTGACAACGGGGCCGGCAAGACCACGCTGATCAAGGCCATCTCCGGGGTCACGCCGCCGGATGCGGGGTTGATCGAGTGGCAGGGCGTCCCGATGGAGCTGCGCCGGCCGGTCGACGCGCAGCGGCTCGGCATCGCCACCGTGCACCAGGACCTGTCGCTCTGCGACCGGCTGGACGTGGTCGCCAACCTGTTCCTCGGCCACGAGCTGCGCCGGTTCGGGGTGCTGCGCGAGATCGAGATGGAGAAGCGGTCCCTCGCCCTGCTGGAGCGGCTCTCGATCCGGCTGCCCAGCGTGCGGATCCCGGTGAAGGCGCTGTCCGGCGGACAGCGCCAGTCCGTGGCCATCGCCCGGGCGCTGATCGGCCGGCCCCAGCTGGTGATCCTCGACGAGCCGACCGCCGCCCTCGCCCTGGAGCAGTCGGCGCACGTGCTCGACCTGATCCGCGAGCTGCGCGACCAGGACCACGCCGTGATCGTGATCAGCCACAACCTGGACGACGTGCAGGCCGTCGCCGACCACATCGCGGTGCTGCGGCTGGGCCGCAACAACGGCCTGTTCGAGGCCAGGTACACCAGCCAGGAGCAGCTCGCGGCCGCCATCACCGGCGGCCACCCGCTCGCGGTGACGCTGCAGCAGAGCATGCTGCCGAGCGGCCTGCCGGCGCAGGACGCCGTGGAAGCGGCCCACCGCTACCTCCCGGCGCACTCCGGGGTCGGCGGCGACTGGTTCGACGTCATCCCGCTGTCCGGCGGCCGGGTCGCGCTGGTGGTCGGCGACGTGGTCGGCCACGGCCTGCACGCCGCCGCCACCATGGGGCGACTGCGCACCGCCGTGCACAACCTCGCGATGCTCGACCTGCCGCCGGACGAACTGCTCACCCACCTGGACGAGGTGGTCAGCCGGATCGACGAGGAGGAGGCGGCCGGCGACCGGGCGGAGGCGATCATCGGCGCCACCTGCCTCTACGCGATCTACGACCCGGTCTCCTGCCGCTGCCAGCTCGCCCGCGCCGGGCACCTGCCGGCCGTCCTGGTGTACCCGGACGGCACGGTGGACATCCCGGACACCCCGGCCGGGCCGCCGCTGGGCCTGCGCGGGCTGCCGTTCACCACGGTCGAGCTCGACATCCCGGAGGGCAGTCAGCTGGTCCTCTACACCGACGGGCTGGTGGAGTCGCGGACCAAGGACATCGACGTCGGCCTGGACCGGTTGCGCGCCGCCCTCGCGCACCCCGGGCGCTCCCCGGAGCAGACCTGCCAAGGCGTGCTGGACGCGATGCTGGCGACCAGCCCGACCGACGACGTCGCGCTGCTGGTGGCCCGCACCCGGGCGGTGCCGATGGACCGGATCGCGGAGTGGAACGTCCCGCAGGACCCGGCGGCGGTCTCCGCCTCCCGGGCCGCCGCCACCGCCCAGTTGCGCCGTTGGGGCCTGGACGACCTGGTGCTGGGCACCGAACTCATCCTCAGCGAGCTGGTCACCAACGCCATCCGGCACGCCGCGGGCCCGATCGGCGTGCGGCTGCAGTACGGCCGCACCCTGATCTGCCAGGTCGCCGACGGCAGCGGCACCTCGCCGCGGATGCGGCTGGCCGCCAGCACCGACGAGGGCGGGCGCGGCCTCTTCCTGGTGGGCCAGATCGCCCAGCGCTGGGGGACGCGGTACACCGAGCACGGCAAGGTGATCTGGACCGAGCAGAAACTGCCCTGACCGCGCCGCGGCACCCGCGGGCGCTGCCCGTAGGGTGGGCCGCATGAAGACGATCGGCCTGCTGGGCGGGATGAGTTGGGAGTCGACGGCGGAGTACTACCGGGTGCTCAACGAGGAGGTGCGGGAACGGCTGGGCGGGCTGCACTCGGCCCGGTGCGTGGTGTACTCGGTCGACTTCGCCGAGGTCGAGCGGTTGCAGGCGGCCGGCCGCTGGGCCGAGGCCGGCGACCTGCTGGCGGCGGCGGCCCGCGCGCTGGAGGCGGCCGGGGCGGACTTCCTGGTGCTGTGCACCAACACCATGCACAAGGTGGCGGACGCGATCACCGGGGCGGTGTCGGTCCCGCTGCTGCACCTCGCCGACACCACCGCCGACGCCGTCCGGGCGGCCGGACTGCACCGGGTCGGGCTGCTCGGGACGGCCTTCACGATGGAGCAGTCCTTCTACCGGGACCGGCTGGCCTCGCACGGCCTGACCGTCGACGTGCCCGGGCCGGCGGACCGGGCGCTGGTGCACCGGGTGATCTACCAGGAGCTGTGCCTGGGCGTCGTCACCGAGGAGGCCCGGCGGGAGTACCGGCGGGTCATCGCCGAGCTGGTGGCGGGCGGTGCGCAGGGGGTGGTGCTCGGCTGCACCGAGATCGAGCTGCTGGTGCGGCCGGAGGACAGCCCCGTGCCGCTCTTCGCGACCGCCCGCCTGCACGCCGAGGCCGCGGTCGCCCGCGCGCTGGCCTGATCCGGTGCGGGCGGGGCGGCGGGTCCGCCCCGCTGGTGCACCGGCTGACCGGCCGTCAGCTGCCGAACGGGTTGCCGCCCAGCTGCAGGCCGCCGTTGAGCACCACCTCGGTGATCTTGAAGTCGGTGGAGTCCGCCCACGTCGTCGGCTTGGTCGCCCCGCCCACCAGCGCGTTCACCGTCGGGATCGCGTCGGGCACGCTGCCCGCGATCCACTCGGGCACCTTCTCCAGCACCGCCGCCACCGCCGAGACGACGCCGCCGACCAGCAGCGCGACCAGCACGCGGGCGATCAGCCGCTCGACCGCGGTGACGATGTTGCCGACCACCGCGCCGATCACGGCCAGGATGACGTCGGCGACGGCCTCGGTGATGGTGATCCAGGAGGCCACCGTGTACCAGGTCTTCTCGTCGGTCGGCCTGCTCTGGATCCAGGTCAGCGACTGGGTGCCGTCCGCCTTGGTGGCCAGCGCCATCGTGTTGTAGTAGGTGATCTCGCAGTAGGCGTCGATGCCGGGCGAGATGGGCGTGTGGATGTAGAGGTAGGTCTGCATCGTCGCGCCGTCGAGGTTCATCGTGTACGTGGTCACGTTGGGCGTGTAGTTGACGCCCGCCACGTTGACCGGGTCCAGGGTGAAGCCGGTGGTCGAGGCGATCTGGGTGTCGTTGTTGCCCAGCTGGAAGATGCCGGCGGCCGCGTGCGGGAACTCCGCCGGGAGGCTGGGCAGCACCATCTTCGCCATGAACCGCTCCAGCGACAGGTTGAAGCTGGCCCGCGCGCCGGCCGGGACCGCGCCGGCGGCGATCTCCTGGACCGCCCCCTCCGAGCTGCGGTTCTCGGTCATGCAGAGCACGCCCAGCAGCGCCTTGGTGATGTCGGCGTTGTCGATGTAGGCGTAGTCCGTCTCGGTCGGGCTGAGCCAGGCGAAGTCGCCCGCGGCCTCCTCCTCGCCCAGGTTGACGGTGGCGAACACGTGCTGGAACTGCTGCAGGTTGGCGTTGAACCACTGCGCCAGCAGCTGCTCCAGCACGTTGTCGAGGGAGGCGTCGTGGGCCGGCGTGGTGTAGGCGACCGAGGAGACGGTGACCACCGGGTCGTCCGGCGAGCCGCCGCTGGTGCGCACCTTGAGGTTGTTCGGCTTGGTGCCGTCCGCGGCGGGCGGCTGCGGGATGTAGACCAGCTTGACCTCGACGTAGGCGGTGCCGCCGGTGACGGTGATGGCGGTGGTGCCGGCCGTGACCGTCGCGGTGAACGGGATGTGCATCCGGACGATCGAGCCCGAGCCGCCGGTCGCCAGCGCCCAGGTGCCGAACCCGCCGGCGCCGTGGATCGCCGGCGAGAAGAGCGAGGCGGGCAGGTCCGCGGTCCAACTGGTCGGCGAGGTCTTCTTGTCCGCGATGGCGCGGTTCACGTCCGGCAGCGGGATGACGTAGACGGTGTCCCAGCCGTTGGTGTTGTACGGGATCGAGGCGGCGGCGGTGGCCGCCACCATGGTGCTGCCGAGCACCGTGCGGTGCGCCGGGCCGCTCCGCTCGGCGGCCGCCTTGATGTGCTCGACCTCGATCCGGTGGACCTTGTCCTCGTCGATGTGCGGCAGGAAGTGCTGCTTGTGGACGGACATGTCGCTCCTCGCCGGGTGGCTGGCACCCGATGGGTGGGATGGGACTGCCGGGCGGACGGGCCGGTGACCGGTCCGCCGGTCGGAACCGCGAGCGCGGTGGGCGCGGTGGGCGCGCCGGCATGGCGGCCGGGCCGTGCGGCACCGCCGTGGCGGGACGTCAGGAGTCGGCGGGGCCGACGTTTCACAAGGGGGTTCGCCCGCGCGCGGGGGACGGGCTCAGGAGAGCGTGCCGCCCAGCACGAGCGCGCCGTTCAGGTGGGCCGTAGTCACCGCCGAGCCGGCGGAGTCGAGCCAGTGGACGCTGCGCGCGGGCAGCGCGCCCAGGCCGACCGAGCCCATCCTGCTGTCCAGGGCGGAGCCGAGGTCCTCCGCGATCACCGCCACCACGGCCTGGGTGATCCCCTCGACGATCAGACCGCCGCCCCAGAACCACCAGGGGATCGAGGCGGAGTGCCCGGAGCGGGCGTTCGGGTCGCCGTCGACGACCAGCCGCTGCCCGGCCGGATCGAAGCGGACGGTGTGCTGGCTGGTGCTCCACCAGCTCATCGTGATGCCGGCCTTGAGGTCGCAGTCGCCGCTGATCGACACCGCCAGCGCGCCGCCGACCACGCCGATCCGCAGCTGCGTCACCCGCGGCGTGTACCAGATCGCGCCCTCCTTGACGGACCGCACCGAGAAGGCGTGCGCCGCGGTGATCGCGGGGCCGTTCGGATCGAGGCCGAAGCAGCCGGGGTCGGCGCTGCCGCCGAACACCTGGGGCAGCCCCGGTGCGATCAGGTTCCGCAGGAACAGCTCCGGCGAGACGGCCAGGGCCAGCTGCGGACCGGCCGCGAGCAGCTCCGGGTCGACCGTGTGCTGGAGCCGGCCGGTGTCGCGGTCGGTGGTGGTGCTCAGCACGGTGAGCCAGCCGCGGCCGCCCCCGGTCTCCAGGTAGAGGAAGGCCGAGCGGACCGGCGCGAGCCAGGCGTCCGCCGCCGCGCCGATCGGGTCGAGCGAGGCGAACACGAAGGAGACCTGATCGGCGTGGGCGGCCAGGGCCGCGGCCACCCCGTTGAGCACCAGCCCCTGGCCGATCGCGCCGAGCCGGCCCAACAGCTCGGCGGGCCCGTCGAGGTGGACCGGGGTGACGGTGCCGGGTCGGGCGGCGGCGCCCTGCTCCTGCGCGCCGTGCAGCGCGAAGACCAGGTGGGTGGCGCCGCCGCCCGGCGCGGGCAGCAGTTCGAGCGCGATGTCCAGCACGGCGGTGCAGCCGGACAGGTCGACCCCGGCCGCCCCGGCCGGCACCACGGCGCCCGTCGCGAACGGCAGCGCGAGCCGCAGCAGGCTCCCCGAACCCCCCGGCACGATCTGCCAGGCGCCGAACACGCCGTGTAGGTCGAAATCCGTGGAAAAGGAATGCCCGGTGTATTTGAATTCGGTGACGAGGTGTCCGGCGGAGCGCTTGAGCGCGGAATTCGCCGTTTCGATGGTCAGCGCACAGACGGTATCCCAACCGAAGATGTTCACGCCGCCCCCCAGCGGTGAGTGAATTCCCGGGCCCGGCCCGGCGGCTCGCCCAGTACCCTTCCGCGCCGCGAGAAACCTGTCAATCCCCGGCACAGTCGCGGACGATGAGAATCACCGGCGCCTCCGGCGCATTCCCGCCGCCCGGACCGGCGCCACCGGCGCTCTCGGACATTCCTGGGGCGGCGGGTCATGCATGGTCCCGAATGCCTTTCCCGGTCCGCGCCGGCTTTCCTGGTCCACAGTGCTTTCCGTGGTGCGGGAGCGGCGGAAATCGGCCCCCGTGCCGGCCCGGGTGAATGCGGGGGCCTACGCCGGTCCGGCCACCTCGGTGACGAGGGTGTACAGCTCGACGATCACGCCGTCCCTGCAGTGCGCGATGTCCATCCCGGTCACGACCGGCGGTCGGCCGGCCGGACCGTACCGGAAGCCGAGGTGCCCCAGGTCGTCGCCGACCGAGACCAGGCCGTCCGGCCGGAAGACCCAGTCCGGGGACTGCGCCCGCAGTTCGGCGGCGCGCTGCGCGAGCGCCTCGCGGCCCCGGACCACCCGGTCGGGCTCGTGCCAGACGACGTCCTCGGCGTAGGTCTCGGCGATGGCGGCGGCGCGGCGCCCGGGGTCCGGTTCGTTGAAGACGTCGAGCAGGTTGCGGCGCATCAGGTCGGCGACGGTGCTGGTCATGGCTGTTCCTTCCGTTCAGTCGCGCAGTGTCTTCATCGCCCTCGCCCAGGCCTCGACCTCGTCGAACAGCTCCGTCACCGCGGCGTCGTGGTGCGCGCCGGGCTTGAAGAGCGTGTAGTTCTCGAAGTCGGTGAAGAGCGAGAAGGACAGCTGCTGGCGGACGTGGGCCAGTTGGAGCTCGCTGGCGACGGCGCGCAGGTGCTCGACGGCCCGGACGCCGCCGGCCGCGCCGTAGGCGGCGAAGGCGGCGGCCTTGTTGTTCCACTCCGCGTAGGCGAAGTCGAGCGCGTTCTTCAGCACGCCGGGGACGGAGTGGTTGTACTCGGGGGTAACGAAGACGTAGCCGTCGAACTCGGCGACCTTGGCGGCCCAGGCCCGGGTGTGCTCGCCCTGGTACTGGCCCATCGACGGCGGCAGCGGCTCGTCCATGAACGGCAGTGGCCAGTCCGCCAGGTCGACCAGCTCGTACTCGGCCCCGGTCCGCGCGCCCGCGCGGTCGACGATCCAGTCGGCGACCGGCTTGCCCCGGCGGCCCGGGCGGGTGCTGCCCAGGATCACGGCGATCTTGAGGGTGGACATGGTGCTCACTCCCTCGATTACTTGATGCTTCAAGTCAAACCGTAGTCCTGCCGACTTGAAGCATCAAGTGACAGCAGCGCAGCGCAGCCGCTTGTTCCCCGACCAGCCGGGACCCGGCGCCGGATCAGCGGGCGGGCGAGTCGATCCGCTGCAGGATCCGCTCGGCGTCCTGCCCGAGCCGGCGCAGCCGCTCGCCGGAGAGGTTGTCCACGACCAGGCGACGGACGTGGGCCACGTGCGCGGGGGCGGCGGCCGCCAGCTTCTGCAGGCCGGCGGGCAGCAGGATCGCGCGGGTGAACCGCCCGTCGGCCGGGTCCGGCTCGCGCCGGACGTAGCCGCGGCTCTCCATCCGCTTGACCAGGTGCGAAAGGCGCGACAGCGAGGTGCTGGTGTGCTCGGCCAGGGTGCTCATCCGCAGCGCCCGGTCCGGCGCCTCGGACAGCATCGCGAGGGTCATGTACTCCACCATGCTGAGGTCCGCGTCGCGCTGCAGCTGCGCGTCGACGGCCCACGGGAGCCGGGTCATCAGCCGGACCACCGACAGCCAGGAGGACAGCTCGTCGGGGGTCAGCCAGAGGTCCGCGTGCTCGTCCGGCGCGGCCGCGGACGCCTCGTCGTGGAGGGTCACACCACGAGCGTATCAGCGGCGCACCGCGGGTGACACGGGGCCTTACCGAGCCGCCGCGGCACCCGCGGTCACTTGAATGTCCGACCGTCAGTGGACGACGGCCAGGTCGTGCGGGGTGCTGTTGAACCGCCAGCCGCCGGTCTCGGTGACGGTGACGATGTCCTCGATCCGCACGCCGAACCGTCCGGGCAGGTAGATGCCGGGTTCGATGGAGAAGCACATCCCGGGCACCAGCGGCTGCTCCTCCCCCTCGACCATGTACGGCGGTTCGTGCGTGGTGACGCCGATGCCGTGGCCGGTGCGGTGGATGAAGTACTCGCCGTAGCCGGCCTCGGTGATCACGGCGCGGGCGACCCGGTCGATCTCCTGGCAGGCCACGCCCGGCCGGACGGCCTCGAAGGCGGCCTGCTGGGCCCGGCGCACCACCTCGTGGACGGTGCGTACCTCCTCGGGGACGTCGGCCCCGACGTGGACGGTGCGGGTGGTGTCCGAGCCGTAGCCGTGCTTCAGGCCGCCGAAGTCCAGCACCACGGTGTCGCCGGCCCGGATCACCCGGTCGTCCGCCTCGTGGTGCGGGTTCGCCCCGTTGGGGCCGGAGCCGACCACGGTGAAGTCGACCTGGCTGTGGCCGAACTCGGTCAGCAGCGCGGCCAGGTCCGCCGCCACCTCGTTCTCCCGCCGGCCGGCGAAGGGCACCTGGAGGATCCGGTGGTACGCCTGGTCGGCGGCGGCGCCCGCGGCGGCGAGCCGTTCGAGCTCGTCGGCGTCCTTGACGGCGCGCAGCATGGGGAGCGCGCGGGTGACCGGGACGTAGGCGGTGGCCGGCAGGGCCTCCTGCAGGCCGAGCAGGTGCATGGCCCAGGCGGCGTCGGAGACGGCGTACCGGCCCTGCGGATCGAGCAGCGGCACGGCGGCCGCGTAGGGGTCCTCGCCGTCGACCCAGTCGGTCAGCGTCAGCGCGCCCGCGCCGGCGGCGCCCTCGGCGTCCGGGCGCTCCAGCTTCGGCACGATCATGGTCGGCGGCCGGTCCGGGGCGAGCACCAGCGCGGTGAGCCGCTCGGTGATGGCGACCGGCTGGTACCCGGTCAGGTAGACCAGGTCGGGCCCGGGGGTGACGAGCAGCCCGGACAGCCCGGCCCGCGCCGCCGCCTCGGTGGCACGGGCCAGCCGGGCGGCGAAGTCCTGGACGGTGAAGGGGTTCGGCATGGGTGGCGGCTCTCCTTCGGACGGTCCGGTGCCGGGTCCGACGCCGGGTCAGCTGCGGGCGACCTGAGCATAGTTGTGCAGGAACAGTGCCTCCACCAGGGCCATCCGCTCGATCTCGGTGGGGTCCACGCTCTCGTTGGGCGCGTGGATGAGGCAGCGCGGCTCCTCCACGCCCATCAGGATCAGCTCGGCGTCGGGGAAGGTCGAGGCGAGCACGTTGCACAGCGGGATCGAGCCGCCCTGGCCGAGGTAGGAGACCGGCTTGCCGTAGGCGTCCCGCATCGCGCGGTCGAGCGCGCCGTACGCCGGTCCGTCGGTGGCGGCGCGGAACGGCGAACCGGTGGACTCCGGCGCCACCGCCACCCGTGCGCCCCAGGGGGCCGCCGCCTCCAGGTGGGCGGAGAGCGCCGCGGCCGCCGCGCGGGGGTCCGTGCCCGGCGGCACCCGCAGGCTGACCCGGGCCCGGGCCCGGGCGGGGACGGCCGCGGCCGAGCCGACCACCGGCGGGCAGTCGATGCCGAGCACGGTGACCGCGGGGCGGGCCCAGAGCCGGTCGGCGACGGTGCCGGAACCGAGCAGGGCGACGCCGTCCAGCACGCCCGCGTCCGCGCGGAACTGCTGCTCGTCGTAGCCGAGGTCCGGCCAGCTGCCGTCGTTCTCCAGGCCCTGGATCCGGGTGCCGCCGTCGGCGTCGCGCAGCGAGTCGAGGATCCGGATCAGGGCGGCCAGCGCGTCGGGGGCCGGGCCGCCGAACATGCCCGAGTGCATGTCGCCGGCCAGCGTGTCGACGGTCACCACGACGTTGGCCAGGCCGCGCAGCACCGTCGTCGCGGTCGGGACGCCCACCGCGGCGTTGCCGGTGTCGCAGACCAGCAGCGCGTCGGCGCGCAACTCGTCCGCGTGGTCGGGGACGTAGGCCTCCAGGCCACCGGTGCCCTGCTCCTCCGAGCCCTCCACCACGAGCTTGAGGCCGACCGGCAGGTCGTCGCCGAGCGCCCGCAGCGCGGTGAGGTGCATGACGATGTTGCCCTTGCAGTCGGCCGCGCCCCGCCCGTACCAGCGGCCGTCGCGCTCGGTCAGTTCGAACGGCGGCGACTGCCAGGCAGCGTCGTCCAGCGGGGGCTGCACGTCGTAGTGGCTGTAGAGCAGCACGGTCGGCGCGCCGGGCGGTGCGGGCCGGTGGCCGATGACGGCGCTGCTGCCGTCCGGGGTCTCGGCCAGGTGGACGTCCAGCAGGCCCGCGTCGGTGAACGCGTCGGCCACCCACTGGGCGGTGCGCCGGCAGTGCTCGGGCGGGAACTGCCGGGCGTCGGCGACGGACGGCATCGCCACCAGTTCGGCGAGGTCGGCCTTGGCGCGCGGCATCAGCGCGGCCACCCGGGCGGCGAGGTCGGCGGGCCGGTCCGGCCCCGCGGTCTGCTCAGTCATTCACCACGTCCGAGGTCTTGAGGGTGTTGAGCTGCTCCTGGTAGCCCGCCAGCTGGTCCGGGCAGTACACCTTGATCACTTCGGCGCCCGCCTCCAGGATCCGGCCGTCCGCGATGATCGGCCGCATCCCGGGCCCGCCCGCGCCGCTGGCCAGCTGGATCCGCCACAGGCCCTGCTTCAGCGCCGAGTTGGGGTCCGTGCAGACGACACCTCCGTCGGTGCCCAGCACCAGGGCGATGTTGTGGGTGTTCAGCGCGGGGAAGCCCTGGGCCACCAGGGCGTCGTTCAGCTTCTGGGCCTTGGCGTGGGCCTCGTTGGTGGCCTTCTGCTGGGTGTAGGTCAGCAGTGCGCCGATCACCAGGCCGACCAGCAGCACGATCGAGCCGATGTAGATCCAGCGGTGCTCGGACGCCATCCGGGTGGGGCTCATGCCATCTCCTCCCCCGGCGTGCCGGTGCCGGGCTCCGGCTGCCGCCAGCTGGGCTTGCGGGCCTTCAGGAACGCGAACGGGATCACGAATCCCAGCAGCAGCAGCCCGCCGCCGACGATCCCGATGTAGGACCAGGCGCTGCCGCCGCCGAACTGCGAGGACGGGACGAAGCCGATCGCCATGGCCAGCGCCGATGCCACCAGCCCGACCACGCACAGGGTGGTCAGCAGCGGCGCGCGGTAGCCGCGCGGGTGGTCGGGCTGCTTGCGGCGCAGCTGGATCGCGGCCACGAACATCAGCAGGTAGACGATCAGGTACACCTGGGTGGTGATCACCGAGAAGATCCAGTACACGCTGGACACGTCGGGGATGAGTGCGTACAGCAGGGCGATGCCCGTGGTGATCAGGCCCTGGGTGACCAGGATGTTCTGCTGGACGCCCTTGGCGTTCAGCTGCTGCAGGAACGGCGGTAGGTAGCCCTCCTGACGCGAGATCAGCAGCAGGCCCTTGGACGGCCCGGCCAGCCAGGTGAGCATGCCGCCGACCGAGGCGGCGCACAGGCCGACCGCCACGATCGGCACCAGCCAGCCGATGTGGAAGTACTGGAAGAACGCGTCGAACGCCTGCATGACGCCGGCGGTCAGGCTGAGCTGGTCCGAGGGGATGACCCAGCTGATCGCCAGGGCCGGCAGGATGAAGATCAGCAGCACCAGGCCCATCGCCAGGAACATCGACTTGGGGAACTCCTTGGCCGGGTTGCGCAGCTTGTTGACGTGGACCGCGTTCATCTCCATGCCGGAGTAGCTGAGGAAGTTGTTGACGATCAGCACCAGGCTGGCCACGCCGGTCCACTCGGGGAGGATGTGCGAGGCGGTCATCGGCGCGGCGGACGCGTTGCCCTGCCCGAGGAAGACCATGCCGAGGATCACCAGCAGCGCGCCGGGGATCAGTGTGCCGATGATCAGCCCCCAGGAGGCCAGCCCGGCCACCGCGTTGGTGCCGCGGGAGGAGACCCAGACCCCGGTCCAGTAGACGACCACGATGACGATGGCGGTGTAGACGCCGTTGCTGGCCAGGTTCGGATTGATCACGTAGGCGATGGTGCTCGCGACGTAGGCGAGCAGGCTCGGGTAGTAGAAGATCGTCATGGCGAACTGGCACCAGACGGCGAGGAAGCCCAGCGGCTTCGACAGCCCCTGGGCCACCCAGTTGTAGACCCCGCCGCTCCACCCGGAGGCGAGCTCCGCCGAGACCAGGGCGGTGGGCAGCAGGAAGACGATCGCCGGCAGCAGGTAGAGGAAGACGCAGGCGAGCCCGTAGACCGCCATGGTCGGCGAGGCCCGCAGGCTCGCGACCGAACTCGTCGTCATCAGCGCCAGCGTCAACCAGGTGATCTTGTTCGATCCGGCGCCGGCCCGCGCCGCGCTGACCGCCCGCGCCCCCTCCGACCGCCCTGCATCGTCGCCCGGTACGTCCACGGTACTCAAGAGCAGCCTCCTCGACCGACCTGTCGGTGCGTCATGTCCCGCACCCCCGATCGTGCGGCGGCTTTCGGGCGGGCCGCCCGCCGGACTGGGCCGTTCGAGGTGACACCGGGTCAGGTCGCTCCCCGTCGGGTCGCGCCGCCACTCGAACGGACGAGCTGGCGTGGCAGGGCGCCGGGGCGCTCCGCACGATGGCAGCAGCCGGGTGTCGAGGGGACGGGTGGAGCGAGCATGGGAACCGACGCCGATTCCGCCGCGCCGCCCGCGCGGGCGGCCACCGGAGTACTGGCGGCCACCTGCGTCTCCGCCTTCGTGGTGAACGCGAACACCTCCGCCGTCAGCATCCTTCTCCCCGCGATCAGCGCGGACACCGGCACCTCGCTGGCCACCCTGCAGTGGGCGGTGACCGGGTACTCGCTGGTCGGGGCGGCCGTCATCGTCACCTCCGGGGCGCTGGGCGACATCTTCGGGCGGCGCCGGATCTTCGTCGGCGGCCTGCTGCTCTTCGTGGCGTCCTGCGTGCTGATCGCCCTGGCGAACGGCGGCGGCCTGGTGATCGCCGGGCGCGCGGTCCAGGGCGCAGCGGGGTCGACGATCCTGGCCTGCGGGCTCAGCCTGCTGTCGGCGGGGTCGTCCGGCGAGGCGCAGATGCGCTCGGTCTCGCTCTGGGGCGCGGCCTCGGCCGCGGGCGCGGCGGCCGGCCCGCTGCTCGGCGGCGTGCTCGTCGACGTGACCGGCTGGCAGGGACTGTTCTGGATCGACGCGGGCATCGCCGCCGCCTGCGTGCCGCTGACCCTGCGCACCGTCCGGGAGTCCCGCGACCCGTCCCGGCCGCGCTCCGTCGACCTCGCCGGGACGGGGCTGGTGGCCGCGGTGCTGGTCCCGCTCGTCTTCGCGGTGACCGAGGGCTCGGACTGGGGCTGGCTCAGCGCGCCGACCCTGGTCTGCCTGGCGGTCTCGGTGGTGTCGGTGGTCGGGTTCGTCGTGGTGGAGAAGCGGGTGCGCGCTCCGCTGATCGACCTGGCGCTGCTGCGCAACACCTTCCTGGTCGGGTCGACCGTGGCCATCCTGGTGGTGGCCGGCTGCATCAACGCGATCATGTACATCTGCAGCCTGTACTTCCAGAACCCCGACGGCCTGGGCATGACCCCGCTCGAAGCGGGGCTCGCCACGCTGCCCGCGGCGGCGGGCATCGTCGTCACCGCTCCGCTGATCACGCCGCTGGTCGACCGGCTCGGCGCCCGGACGGTGATCGCCGGCGGCTTCGGGGTCGCGACCGCGGCGTTCGTCGCCCTCGCCTTCGTCCAGGCGTCCTGGACCTACGCGGCCTTCGCCGTCCCGATGGTCGTCCTCGCGGTCGGCCTGGGCCTGGCGAACGGTCCCGCCTCGTCGGTGGCCACCGCCTGCGTGACGGACGAGCAGGTGGGCGCGGCCTCCGGGATCTCCAACATGGGCCGCTACGTCGGCGCGGCGGTGCTCACCGCCGTGACCGCGGCGGTCTTCAACGCCGTCCGCCTGCACCACGCCGCCGGCGGGTCCACGGCGGACGCACTGGCGAGCGGGTTCTCCCGGTCCGCCCTCGGGCTCGCGCTGTTCTGCGCCTTCGGCATCGCGCTGGCGCTGCTGGTCGGCCGGTTCCACCCGCCCGCCCCGCCCACGGCCGCCCACTACGCGGCGGCCGGCTCGCACACCGTGCCGACCGGCCCGGCCGCGGGGGCGGCGGACGGCACCGCCGCGCGGTGAGGTCCCGGTGACGTCCGTCGGACGTCACCGGGACCTCGTCAGGACGTCAACGCCCCTGCAGGGACTTCACGTTGTCGCCGAAGGACCAGCCCTTCGAGCCGTCCCAGTTGATCGACCAGGTCATCAGGCCCTTGAGGGCGCCGCTGAAGGCGTTCCAGCCCTGGCCGACCGAACCCGGGTCCATGTAGCCGCCGCCCGCGCCGGACTGGGCCGGCAGGCCGGGCACCTGCTTGTCGTAGGGCACCTTGATGGTGGTGCCCTGGATGGTCAGGCCGTTGTTCAGGCAGGTGGTCTGCACGGTGAAGCCCTGCACGGTGCCGGCCTGGTAGGAGTCGCCGGAGCAGCCGTACATGCTGCCGTTGTAGTACTGCATGTTCAGCCACCACAGCTGACCGTTGTCGGCGTACTTCTTGATGATCGGCAGGTAGGCGCCCCAGATCGAGCCGTAGGTGACGCTGCCGCCGGTGACGTACGCCGTCTCGGGCGCCATGGTCAGGCCGAAGCCCGCGGGCATCTGGGAGAGCACGCCGTCGATGATCCGCTCCAGGTTGGCCTGGGAGGCGGAGAGCGTGCCGATGCTGCCGCTGCCGGACAGGCCGGTCTCGATGTCGATGTCGATGCCGTCGAAGTTGTACTGCTTGAGGATCGGGACCACGGTCGCCACGAACCGGTCGGCGACGGTGCTGGAGCTCAGGTCGATGCCCGCGGCGGCGCCGCCGATCGACATCAGGATGGTCGCCCCGGCCGCCTTCGCCTGGCACATCTCGGCGGGGGTGGCCACCTTGACGCCGGTGTCCATGCCGTCCTGCCACTCGACGGTGCCGTCCGAGAGGATCACCGGGAAGGCCGCGTTGATGACGTTGTAGCCGTTGGCGGCGATCCGGCTGTCGGTGATCGGGATCCAGCCCAGACCGGGGTGGACGCCGTTGGCGGCGCCGTCCCAGTTCTCCCAGTAGCCCTGCAGCACCTTGCCCGCCGGCCGCGGCTTCGTGGCGCAGGTGGTGCCGCCCGGCGGCGTGGTGGTCGGCGAGGCGCTGGTGGGCGGGGCGGTGGTCGGCGGGGCCGTGGTGGGCGGCTGCGTGGTGGGCGGCGCGGTGGTCGGCGGGGCCGTGGTCGGCGGCTGCGTCGTGGGCGGCGCGGTGGTCGGCGTGGGGCTGGTGCCGCCGGGGCCGACCAGCGAGACGTCGTCCGCGTAGTACGCGGGCTGCCCGTACCAGCCGTGCAGGTAGACGGTGACCGAGGTGGTGCTCGCCCCGGTGGTGAAGCCGACGCTGAGCTGGCCGTACGACGCGTTGCCCGGCGTCCAGGTGGACGGGTCGCTGCCCGCGCCGGTGCCGGTGGCGCCCAGGTAGACGTAGCTGCCCTGGACGTACGCGCTCAGCGTGTACTGGGAGTTGGGCTGCACGCTGATGGTCTGGGTGCACTGGGCGTCGTCCTGGCCGGACGGCGTGCCCTTGAGCGCGCCGGTGCCGGAGTGGACCGGGCTGCCGACGACCGCACCGGAGCCGCCGGTACAGGTCCAGTTGGCGAGCCCGCTCTCGAACCCGGGGTTGGCCACCAGGTTGGTGGTGGCCGCCCCGGCGGAGACGGAGTTGGCCACGGCGAGGCCGGCGCCGATCACGACGGCGGCGCTCACCCCGGCGAGGGAGCGGGTCAGGACGCTCGATCCGGGCCGGGCACCGACGGCCCGGTGCGGCTGCGACGCGCGTTCGAGGCGGACGGGGTCCGGACCGGGGCGGAACTCGCCCGACGGGCGCGGCGTGCGCGACCTCCGACGGAACATGCTGTGCTCCCTTCCCGCCGGGCGTCAGGGGCATGGCCGACGCGTGGGGGGCGTCACGCCCGGCTTGGGTGAGGTGGGGGGACATGTGGGGATGTGCCGGACCGGATCGTAGGAGCGGCGGCAAACCCAGTCAATAGGTCTGGACCAATTGCGAGGGTAGGGCGAGGGTCGGACCATCGCCGGGACGCCCCGTCAGCCCCCCGTGCGGACACGGCCGGTGACGCCGCACCACCCGTGCGGGTGATCCCCCGCCGTCCGGGCAAGCCCTCTCCCCGGTCGCACCGAAGGCATCACGGAAGCGCCCGCGCACCGCGGGCTCCGGCACGGGACGGGAGCACGATGCCGCAACCGGACGCCACGGTCGAGCAGTTGATCATCCGCGTCGGCAGCGGCGACGAGCACGCCTTCGACCTGCTCCACGACGCGGTCAGCCGCAGCCTGTTCCTGATCGTGGGGCGGGTCGTGCGGGACCGCGGGCAGACCGAGGAGGTCGTCCAGGAGGTGCTGCTGGAGATCTGGGACAAGGCCCACCGGTTCCAACCCGCCCGGGGCACCGGCATGGCCTGGCTGGCCACCGTGGCCCACCGGCGCGCCGTGGACCGGGTCCGCACCGTGCGCGCCGCGGCCGAACGCGACCTGCGGGCCGGTCTGCTGGAGCACGGACCGGCCTTCGACGACGTCAGCGAGCAGGTCGAGGACCGGCTGCGGCACGAGCAGGTCCGCTGCTGCCTGCAGGCGCTGACCGACCGCCAGCGGCAGGCCGTCGTCCTGGCGTACTACCACGGCTGCTCCTACCAGGAGGTCGCCGAGCGCCTGAACCTGCCGCTCGGCACCGCGAAGTCGCGCGTGCGGGACGGGCTGCTGCGCCTGCGCAGTTGCCTGGAGGAAGGCGATTGAGAGCGGCGCGAGACAGTTCCCGCACGCAATTCGCACATGGTTCGGTAGCGAACTCCCTTTTTCGCACCCTCCCTTTCGGCGCACAGCCGTCGGCCCGCCGCGCGCGCATCCCAATGGATTTGCGTCGCGGCGGGCGCAGCGGAATCCCGTCGTCATCATCTTCGGACGCCGGAGCCCGTCGGATGGGTCCGTGACGGGCCCAACTCCGGCTTTCACCCGCCTGGCTGAGCATCGCGGCCATGGCCGGCTGCCTGCTTACGCCGGCCGGGTGGCAGCGGTTCGCCCACGATTGCGTGTCGCCTTGACGGGGGTATTCCGAGACCATTTCACTTCCGGATGACCGCCTGACAGGGCCTGTGGCCATGGCCGTCGCCTTCAGTCGTCCGCCCCGTCCGCACACGTTCACGGCGGGGCCCTCCACTTCTGCGCACGGCAGCCCAGGCCGAGCCGGCGGCCCGTTCATCCAGTCCACCGATTCGAGGGAGAATCCATGTCCCCGGACACCCCCGCAGCTGACACACCGTCCGACGGCCTGTCCCGTCGGCTCCTGATCCGCCGGGCCGCGGCCGTCGGCGCCGCCGGGCTCGCCGTGAGCCTGGCCGCAGGCGCCGGCTCGGCCGGCGCCGACCCCGCCGACCCCGCTCCGGCGGACGCCGGGGACCAGGACGGTGCAGCGGCGCCCGAGCACGCCGAGCCGATGATCATCCACGTCCGCGACGCCCGGACCGGCCACCTCGACCTGTTCAGCGGCGAGCGCCACCACCGCGTCCAGGACCCGAAGCTGGCCGCCGCCCTGGTCCGCGCCCTCGGCTGAGCCGCCCGGACGCCAGTAACTAGATCCGATTCCAGGTCGAGGTCCGCAACCCCGACACGTTCCTGAACAACACCCGACCGATCGCAACGC
>NZ_JBHYKG010000063.1:7961-9500 GCF_042741245.1 Kitasatospora sp. NPDC058965 | reverse complement strand
GGTCCCCCTCTCCCCCGTTCACCCACCGATCCCCCAGCGAGGTTCCTGTGTCCTCCCACCGCGAAGCCCCCGAGATCTCCAAGGACCCGGTCGCCGACAGCACCGACGTCTACGCCTTCGTCAGCCCCGACAACTGCGACACGGTCACGCTGATCGCCAACTACCTCCCGCTGCAGGGACCGGCCGGCGGGCCGAACTTCTACGAGTTCGGCGACGACGTCCTCTACGCGATCCACATCGACAACGACAACGACGGCCGCCCGGACGTCAGTTACGAGTTCCGTTTCCAGGTCGAGGTCCGCAACCCCGACTCGTTCCTGTACAACACCGGTCCGATCGGCTCGCTGGACGACCCGAACTGGAACCGGCGCCAGACCTACACCGTCACCCGCGTCGAGGGCGGGGACCGGCGCCGGGTGCTCGCGCAGGGCCTGGCCTGCCCGCCGTGCAACATCGGCCCGCTCTCCACCCCCGACTACCCGGCGCTGGCGGCCGCGGCCGTGCACCAGCTGGACGGCGGCCGCTCGGTCTTCGCCGGCCAGCGCGCCGAGGGCTTCTACGTCGACCTCGGGGCGATCTTCGACCTGGGCACCCTGCGCCCGTTCCAGCAGCTGCACGTGATGCCCGCCTTCACCCAGCCCGCGCCGGGGGTGAACACCACCAAGGAGCTGAACGTGCACAGCATCGCGCTCCAGGTGCCGATCACCGACCTGACCCGGGGCGGGCGCAAGCCCGGCGACGTCGCCGACCCGCACGCGACGATCGGTGTCTGGACCACGGCCTCCCGCCGCCAGGCCCGGGTGATCAACCCCACCGGCCGCGACACCGCCTCCGGCCCCTTCGTCCAGGTCTCGCGGCTGGGCAACCCGCTGTTCAACGAGGTCATCGTCCCGATGGGGAAGAAGGACCTGTGGAACTCCCAGCCCCCGGCGGACGACAAGAACTTCGCCCAGTACGTGGCGAGCCCGGAGCTCGCCAAGCTCCTCCCGGTGCTCTACCCGGGCGTCTTCCCCAACCTGGCCGCCTACACCAAGCCGCGCGCCGACCTGCTCGCCATCCTGCTCACCGGCATCCCCAGCGGTGTCGTCCCCGGCTTCCAGAACTACACGGGCGACACCCAGGCCGACATGCTCCGCCTGAACGTCGCCGTCCCGCCGGCGACCTCGCCCAACATCCTGGGCCTGGTCGCCGGTGACGCGGCCGGCTTCCCGAACGGCCGCCGCGTCTTCGACGACGTGGTCACCGTCGAGCTGCGCGCGGTGGCCGGCCTCACCCTGCCGCTGGTCGACCCCGCCTTCACCCCCGACGCCGCCACCAGCCAGATCACCGACGGCCTCACCCCCGCCAGCGTGAAGAACCCGTACCTGACCACCTTCCCGTACCTCGGCGTGCCGTACGACGGCTACTCCACCCCGTCCAACTGACCGCCGCCGTGGGGGGGGGGGGGGGCCGCCCCCCCCCCCCCCCCCCCCCCCCCCCCCCCCCCCCCCCCCCCCCCCCCCCCCCACCCCCCCCCCCCCCCCCCCCCCCCCCCCCCCG
>NZ_JBHYKG010000063.1:0-7952 GCF_042741245.1 Kitasatospora sp. NPDC058965 | reverse complement strand
TCGTCGGGGTGCCGTCCCCGGGCTCCCCCACCCCGACCACCGCCCCGCGGCGGGGGGGCGGGGGCCCCCCCCCCCCCCCCCACGGCACCGCGCTCCCCGCGCTCCCCCGACAACGGAAACGGACCATGCCCCACCCGCACACCCACCCCCACCCACACACCCACCCGCACGCGCCCCTGCCCGACCCGTCGCGCGAGGGCAGCGTCGTGCTGGAGATCGGCGGCAGCCTCGGCGCCCTGATCATCCACACCGGGCCCGCCGAGGACGGCCTGGAGATCGAGGTCAGCCCGACCGCCGGCGACCCCGTCCGCACCCACGCCGCCGTCCGCCCGCGCCACCTGGCCCGGCACACCGCGCACTGCGCCGTGATCTCCCCGCTCCCCGAGGGGGAGTACACCCTCTGGCGCACCGCGGACACGCCGGAGGCCACCGTCTCGGTGCGCGGCGGCGAGGTCACCGAGTACCGCTGGTCCGGGGCGCGAACCACCCCGTAACCCGCTCTTCGGTGGCGGGTCCCCCACGATTCGTCCTCGTGTCGCGCCCCTTTCGCTGCCGAACCTGATACGGTTCAGTTGTTGCAGTTCTGGTACCCATGAACTTAGGTGCGCCTGACGGGATTGTTCCTTCAGGCGCATTTTCTTGTTTCCGGCATCTCCGGATGGGGCCTCTGCCTACAGAAGGAGAAGATTATGGCGCAGGGAACCGTGAAGTGGTTCAACTCGGAGAAGGGCTTCGGCTTCATCGAGCAGGACGGCGGCGGCCCGGACGTCTTCGCCCACTACTCGAACATCGCCACCCAGGGCTTCCGTGAGCTCCAGGAGGGCCAGCGGGTCACGTTCGACGTCACCCAGGGCCAGAAGGGCCCGCAGGCGGAGAACATCGTCCCGGCCTGACAGCCGAACGAGCACGGCAGGGCCCGCACCGTTCCGGTGCGGGCCCTGCCCGCGTTCCCGCCCGTCACCAGCCGAGTCCGGCCGCCACCGGCAGGTGGTCGCTGCCGTCGTCCGGCAGCACCCGCGCGCTCGTGGGGCGCACGCCGCGGACCAGGACCTGGTCGATCCGCACCACCGGGAACCCGGCCGGCCAGGTGAAGCCGAAGCCGGCCCCGGCCGCCTCCTGGACCGGGCGCAACCGGTCGGTGAGGGGGGCGAGCGCGCCGTCGTCCGTGCTCCCGTTCAGGTCGCCGAGCAGCACCACCCGCTGGCTCGGGTCGGCGGCGACCTCCCGGCCCAGCGCCTGCACGCCGATGTTCCGCGAGGCCGTCCAGAACCCCGCCGCGGGCATCACCCGGACCGACCCCAGGTGGGCCACGTACACCGTGAGCGGACCGCGGTCGGTGGCCACCGTGGTGCGCAGCGCCCGGTTCCCGGCCAGCTCCCGGTCGGCCGGCACCGTCGCCGCCAGCGGCCCGAAGTCCATCACGTCGATCGGCCGGGTGTCCGACAGCGGCAGCCGGCTCCACAGACCGACCGTGCCCAGCACGGTGTGGTACGGATACGCCTTCGCCAGCTCCGTCTCGTAGCGGCCGGTGGACTGCGGCGTCAGCTCCACCACGGCCAGCAGGTCGGCCCTGGCGGCCGCGAGGGCGCGGGCGGTGCGGTCCGGGTCGGGGTTGTCCGCATTGACGTTCTGCTCGGCCACCGTGAGGTCGGCGCCCGGGCGGGACTTGTCGACCAGCAGCCCGCCGAAGAGGTTCAGCCAGACCGCGACCGGCAGCAGCAGCGCCACCACCGCGGTGGCGGAGCGGCGCACCAGCGCCCCGACCAGCAGCGGCGGGACGGCCAGGCCGAACCACGGCAGCAGGGTCGCCACCAGGCTGCCGAGGTTCCCGGTCCCCCCGTTCGGGATCCGCGCGTGCAGCAGCAGGACCAGCCCGAGCAGCACCGCGAGCGCCGCGAGCACCCGCCCGCGCCGCCAGGGTCCCGGCCGGGCGGCGGCGCGGACCGCCCGGTGCCGCCATGCCCGCCGGGCACCGGTGCTCCGTCGCTCGGGCTCCGCCGTCTTCTGCTGGGTCGTCATCTGCATTCCGGCAGTGAATCCGGTGCGGTGTTGTCGGCCCGTATCGGTTTTCCGATACGCCGACGATATGCGGCGCCTCGTACGATCGGGGGCATGCGCGTGCTGATCGTCGAGGACGAACCCTTCCTGGCCGAGGCCGTCCGCGACGGACTGCGGTTGGCGGCGATCGCGGCCGACATCGCGGGTGACGGCGACACCGCGCTGGACCTGCTCAGTGCCCACGCGTACGACATCGCGGTGCTCGACCGCGACGTCCCGGGACCCTCCGGCGACGAGATCGCCCGGCGCATCGTCGCCTCCGGCAGCGGGACGCCGATCATCATGGTGACCGCCGCCGACCGGCTCGACGACAAGGCCTCCGGGTTCGCCCTGGGGGCCGACGACTACCTCACCAAGCCGTTCGCACTGCAGGAGCTGGTGCTGCGGCTGCGGGCGCTGGACCGCCGGCGCGCCCACAGCAGGCCGCCGGTGCGCGAGATCGCCGGCCTGCGGCTGGACCCGTTCCGCCGCGAGGTCCACCGGGACGACCGCTACGTCGCACTGACCCGCAAGCAGTTCGCCGTGCTGGAGGTGCTGGTGGCCGCCGAGGGCGGGGTGGTCAGCGCCGAGGACCTGCTCGCCCGTGCCTGGGACGAGAACGCCGACCCGTTCACCAACGCCGTGCGGATCACCGTCTCGGCGCTGCGCAAGCGGCTCGGCGAACCGTGGATCATCGCCACCGTGCCGGGCGTCGGCTACCGCATCGACGCGCAGCCGTCCCCGGGGGACGGGAACGGCGGACGTGGCTAGGGCGCGGGCGTCCGGCATGAGCGTGCGCCTCAAGCTCACCCTCACGTACGCCGGGTTCCTGATGGTGGCCGGGGTCCTGCTGCTCGCGGCGGTCTGGCTCTTCCTGCTCCGCTACGTCCCCGACCGGGCGGCCCTCGTCGTCCCCGATGCCGCCGGGCCGCTGGTCCACGGCGTCTTCCCCGTCCGGTCCCGGCTGTTGGCGGTCTTCGCCCCGCGGGCCGCCGTGGTGCTGGGGGTCCTGCTGGCCTTCGGCCTGGTGGGCGGGTGGCTGCTGGCCGGCCGGGTGCTCGCCCCGTTGACCCGGATCACCGAGGCCACCCGGCTGGCCGCGACCGGCTCGCTCGCGCACCGGATCGACCTGCCGGGCCACCAGGACGAGTTCCGCGAACTCGCCGACGCCTTCGACGCGATGCTGGCCCGCCTGGAAGCCCACGTCGCCGAGCAGCAGCGGTTCGCCGCCAACGCCTCGCACGAGCTGCGCACGCCGCTGGCCGTCTCGAAGGCGCTGCTCGACGTGGCCGCGGCCGACCCGGGCCGCGACGTCGACCAGGTGCTCGACCGCCTGCGCGCCGTCAACACCCGGGCGATCGACCTGACCGAGGCCCTGCTGCTGCTCGGCCGGGTCGAGCAGCGCTCGTTCGCCCGGGAACCCGTCGACCTGTCGCTGCTGGCGGAGGAGGCCACCGAGACCCTGCTGCCGCTGGCGGAGCAGCACGGCGTCACCGTCGAGACCGACGGCGAGGTCTCCCCCGCGCTCGGCTCGCCGGCCCTGCTGCTGCAGCTGACCACGAACCTCGTGCACAACGCGGTCGTCCACAACCTGCCGGGCGGCGGCTCGGTCCGGGTCAGCACCGACCTCGCCCCCGGCGGGGCGGTGCTGACCGTCGAGAACACCGGCGAGCCGCTCGCCCCGGAGCTGCTCCCGACCCTCGTCGAGCCGTTCCGGCGCGGCACCGACCGGATCCGCACCGACCACCCGGGCACCGGGCTCGGCCTGGCGATCGTCCGGTCGATCGCCCACGCGCACGACGGCACGCTCACCCTGGCCCCGCGCCCGGGCGGCGGGCTGCGGGTCAGGGTGGAGCTGCCGGGCGCTCCGCCGGCCGGCGGCTGACCGGCCCGCCGCCGCTCACCTCACCCGGCGCCGGTCATCCGGCAGCGGCCTCCAGCGCGGTCAGCAGCTCCAGCACCGCGGCGGCCTGCGGCGACCCGATCCGCCGGTACAGCGACCACGCGCTGTCGAGGTCCGCGCGGGCCGCCGCCACCTCGTCCAGCGCGGCCAGGCAGCGGGCACCGCCCTCCAGCGCCCTGGCCTCCTCCAGCGGGCTCTTGACCCGGCGGGCCAGGTCGAGCGCGCGGCGGTGGGCGGCCAGCGCGTCGGGTGCCCGGTCCCGGTCGAGCAGCAGGACACCCGTGCTGTTGAGCACCTCGGCCTCGCCGTGCGGGTCGCCCAGGCTGCCGAACAGGGCGCCGGCGCGGGCGAACAGCTCGGCCGCCTCGTCGTCCTCGCCCAGCGCGTGCCGGGCCCGGCCCAGGTCGTGCAGGGCGTTGGCCCGACCGTTCTGGTTGCCCGCGGCGGTGAACATCCGCACCGACTGTTCGTGCAGCTCCGCCGCCCGCCCGGGCTCGCCCTCGGCCAGGCGGACGCGCCCCAGGTCCCACAGGCACCGGGCCTCGGCCTGGGAGTGGGCCAGCTCCCGGTACAGCCGGAGCGACTGCTCGAACTGCTCCGCGGCGGCGGCCAGGTCGCCCACGTCCTGGTGGAGCCGGCCGAGCGCCTGGCGGGCCTTGCCCTCGCCGATCGGGCTCCTGGCCCGCTGGAACGCGACCAGGGCGCGCTCCCCGAGCTCGACCGCGCCCTTGAGGTCCCCGCGCAGCTGCTGCACCCGGGACAGGTCGCACAGCACGTGCCCCTCGCCCCAGTGCTTGCCGAGCTCGGTGAAGAGCCGCAGGGCCTGTTCGCCGGTGTCGGCCCCGCCGTCGAGGTCCCCGGTCAGCCTGTGCACCCGGGCGAGGTTGAGCAGCGCGTTCGCCTCCCCCAGGGCGCTGCCGAGCTCCCGGTAGCGGTCCAGCGCCTCCTCCAGCAGGACCCCGGCCTGCGCGTAGCCGCCCGTGTAGACGTGGACGGCGCCCTCCTCGTAGGTCACGTTGGCCTCGCCGAGCCGTTCGCCCAGCTCCTGGAAGACCGGACGGGCCTCGGCGTACGCCGCGAGGGCGTCCGCGTAGTCCCCGCTCTGCATCAGCAGCCGGCCCAGCTCGGTCATCGTCTCGGCCCGGCCGAGCCGGTCGCCGACCGTACCGGCGGTCCCGGCCGCCTGCCGCAGCAGGACGACCGCGTCCGACAGCGGGCCCTCCTGGTGCAGCAGCGGGGCCAGCGCCAGGCTGATCGCGACGGAGGCCTGCGGGTGCGTGGTCGCGCAGGTGTGGGCGGCGGCGAGCAGGTTCTCCCGCTCCGCCCGGGTCCAGGCCAGGGCGCTCTCCTCGCCGGCCGTGGCCGGGTGGCTGCTCTCGCGCCGCACGAAGACGTTCGGCCGGACCCAGGACCTGAGGTGGTGGGCGGCGCCCTCGGCGACCTCCTGGTAGTAGCCGATCAGCCGGTCGAACGCCGCGCCGGCCGCGCCGGTCTCCTGATCGGTGCTCAGCCGCAGGTCGCGGGCGTAGAGCCGGATCAGGTCGTGGAACCGGTAGCGGCCGGCCACGTGCTGGGCCAGCAGGTTGTGGTCGAGCAGGGACTCCAGGAGCTGCTCGGTCGGGTGCGGATCGGCACCGAGCAGGGCGGCTGCCGCCCGGACGTCCACGTCGGCGCCCGGCACCACGGTGAGCAGCCGCAGCAGCCGCTGCTCCTCGGGCGGCAGGCCGGTGTAGGAGGTGGCGAAGGCCGCGCTCATGCTGCGCCCCTCGTCGCGCAGGCGGCCCAGCCGGTGGTGCTCGTCGCGCATCCGCTCGGCCAGGTCCGCCACCCGCAGGCCGCGCCGGTGGCGCAGCTGGCCCGCGGTGATGCGCAGGGCGAGCGGGACGTGGCCGCACAGCGCGGCCAGCTCCGCCGTGGCCGGGTCGCCGGCCGGGGCCCGGTCCTCCCCCGCGACGCGCTCCAGCAGCGTCACCGACTCCTCGGCGGTGAGCGCGTCGAGCGAGAGCAGGTGGGCGTCGTCCATGCCGGTCAGGCGCTTGCGGCTGGTCACCAGGACCAGGCAGCCGGCCGAGGCGGGCAGCAGGGGGCGGATCTGGGCGCTGGCGGCGGCGTTGTCGAGCACGATCAGCGTCCTGGTGCCGGCGAGGCGGTCCCGGTAGCGGGCCGCGCGGCCGTCCGGGTCGGCGGGGATCGCGTGGGCCGGCAGGCCGAGGGAGCGCAGCAGCGACTCCAGCGCGTCCGCCGGGCCGAGCGGCTCGGTGTGCGCGGTGTGCCCGCGCAGGTCGAGGAAGAGCTGTCCGTCCGGGAAGTCCTCGCGCACCAACCGGGCCGCGTGGACGGCGAGGGCCGACTTGCCCACGCCCGCCATGCCGTCGATGGCGCAGACCACCGGCCAGCCGTCCCCGGCGCCCTCGGCGGCCTCGCGGGCGTGCCGCACCAGCTGCGCCACCTCCGCCGCCCGCCCGGTGAAGGCCCTGGTCGCGGCGGGCAGTTGGGCGTTGCGCCGGTCGGCGGAGTCGGCCGCCGGCGGGGCCGGGCGGGCCGGGCCGGCGTCCTCCGGGCCCTCGGCGAGCGCCTCGCGGAAGACCTGCTGCACGGCCGCGTTCGGCTCCACGCCGAGCTCGTCGAGCAGACCGGCGCGCAGGCGTCCGAAGACGTCGAGGGCCTCCGCCCGGCGGCCGTCCGCCAGCAGCGCGGTCATCAGCCGGCGGTGGAGCTCCTCGGCGAGCGGGTACTCGGCGCACCAGCGTCGCAGCTCCGGCAGCAGGTCGTGGTGGTGGCCCAGGCGCAGCGCGGCGTCGGCGTGCCACTCCATCAGGTGCCGCCGCTCGCTCTCCAGCACGTGCCGGAAGGCGTCCAGCTCGGCGGAGGCGGGCAGGTCCGCCAGCGGTCGGCCGCGCCAGCGGGCGAGTGCGTCCGCCGTGTGGCGCAGCACCGTCGGCCAGTCCTCGCCGTCCTGGGCCCGTCCGGCCGCGGCACTGTGCCGGCTCACCTCGTGGACGTCCAACTCCCCGTCGGCGAGCTTGATCTGGTAACCCGTCGCAGTGGTGCGCAGCCGCTCGCCGTCCGGGTCCCCGAGCAGCACCCGCAGCCGGGCCACGTGGTTCTGCAGCGAGGAGCGGGCCGTCGCGGGGACGCCCTCGCCCCACAGCGCGTCGATCAGGGCGGTGGCGGAGACGGCCTGATCGGCCCTCAACAACAGGGTGCCGAGCAGGAGTCGGCTCTTCGGCGAGCCGATCGGCACCGCGCCGTCCGGGCCCTCCACCGTCAGTGGTCCCAATAGTCCGAAATACATCCTTCGTCGCTCCCCCGTGCGTGCGGCGCGACTGCCCGGGTGGCGACTGGCCCCCGGCACGCCCGGCATGGGCCGTTCGTGATCCGCAGGCAGTGGATGCTAACAGCTCCGCATCCGCCCGCTCCGCCCGGCCGTTGGTGAGCTGTTGCCGATCCGTTGGCCCGCCGGACCAGGATCTGTTCAACGGCCGGAACCGCGGCGCAGCCGCGCGGACCGCCGTTCGCCGGCGCCGGGGCGGACCACCGGCGCGCCACCTGTTCACGACATGAGGAAACGAGGAACCTGTGAAGCGGATCTGCGCCCTTGCGCTGCTCACCCTGGGGCTCGCCGGGATGCTCGGCGGCACCGCGATCGCGGTCACCCCCGACTGCGCCGGCGGTCTCCACTGCAACTCCAAGAACTGACCGCAACTCCGAGCACCGACCGGGTGGTTGCCGCACCGGTCCGCGGTCACGGCCGTGCCGCGCAGCGGCGGCGGTGACCACCCCGCAGCGTGCGGAACACCCTTGACGCCCGGTCAGGCCCCCCTGACCGGGCTCGACCAGCTGCCCGTGCTCCGCGACCGCGGGAGCCGTCGGGGTACTTCCCGGTACCCGACGGCGACCGCGGTCGCGCACGGTCAGCCGTCCGACGGCTCCCGGAAGCCGGCCAGGATCCGCTCCGCGGCCAGCGTGGCGGTCAGCGTGCCCTCGCGGACCTGCTGTTCCAGTCCGGGGC
>NZ_JBHYKG010000062.1:0-33358 GCF_042741245.1 Kitasatospora sp. NPDC058965 | reverse complement strand
ACTTTTGGCACGCTGTTGAGTTCTCAAGGAACGGACGCTTCCTTCGCGCCGCCTTCCGGCAGGCCCTCCGGGCTTCGTTCTTTCGTGTTTCCAGCCTATCAGATGCTTTCCGTTCCGTTTCCGGCTCCGGAATTCATTCCGATGTGCTTTCGCCTTTCGGCGCTCCCGAACTCTAGCAGAGTTTTTCGGCCCGTTTTCCCCGCCCTATTCGAATCGAAGTCCGAACCCTGGGCGGAGCCGCGCGGCCTGCGGGGCAACCCGGAGAACGTTACGCATCCGTCCACCGGGAGTCAAACCGGCCCCGGACAGGTGAACTGTCCGGGGCCGGTGAGTGGCGCAGGGGCGACCGAGGTCACCCGTGTCAGTGCACCTCGGTGATCTCCGGGCCGCGCGCGAACGGGCTGAGGTCGCCGCCGAAGCGCGAGCTGTCGCCCTCGCCCGAGCCGACGCCGCCGTCGGCCACCATCTGGGCGTCCTCGGGGAGCTTGAGCACGATCGGGTCGCGCGGCGCCATCGGCGCCTCACCGCGGACCACGACGGTCTGCTGGAACACCTGCTCCAGGACCGAGGCGGTCTCCGGCTGCACGGCGGCCTGACCGGAGATGACACCGCGCAGGAACCAGCGCGGGCCGTCGCAACCGACGAAGCGCACCAGCTGCACGCCCTGGGTGCCGTCCGGCAGCTGCACCGGGACCTGGGCCCGCAGGTGCCAACCGAGCGGACCCTCCTCCTCCTCGGCCAGCCCGCCCTGGGAGCGGATGCCCTCGGCGATCTCGTCCCGGACCTCGGTCCAGATGCCCTCGGACTTGGGCGCCGCGAAGGCCTGCAGCTGGATGGCGCTGTTGCCGAGCACCAGGGTGGCGGCCACGATCGCGTCGCCGGCCACCTCCACCCGCAGCTCCATGCCCTCGACGCCGGGGATCAGCAGACCGCCGAGGTCGACCCGGCCGTCCTGGGGGCTCTCCAGCTCGGACACGTCCCAGGGGCCGTCGGGACGCGGGGCCGGCGGCAGGCCGACCCGGTCGGCCGGGTCCTCGTCCAGCTCCTCGACATCGGTTTCGCTCTCGGAGCCTGCGGGGTCTTCGACGTCATCGGCCGTCTCGTCGGCGCTGATGGCGTCCTCGGCGAGCTGCTCGACAGCGTCCTCGCTCTTCTGGCGACGACGGAACACGGTCACTGTCCTTCCCGGTCCAAGACCGATGCGAATACCTGCTCGTACCTGCTGGATCGCCGCGGAGCGTACCGCTGCGCGGCACTAGATCGCAGCATGGCCGCCGGTCGACCCGAACCCACCCTCGGCGCGTGCGGACCCGGGCAGTTCTGCCACCTCGTGGAATCGGGCCTTCTCGACCTGCTGGATGACCAGCTGGGCGATGCGGTCCCCACGGCGGAAGCTGACCCGCTCGCGCGGGTCCAGGTTGACGACGATCACCTTGATCTCACCACGGTACCCGGCATCGACCGTCCCTGGGGCGTTCACGAGCGCAACTCCGCAACGAGCTGCCAGCCCGGAGCGCGGGTGGACGAACGCCGCGTAGCCGTCCGGCAACGCGATGGCGATGCCGGTGGGAATAACGGTGCGCTCGCCCGGCTCCAGGTCGGCGTCGACGGCGGCCACCAGATCCGCGCCGGCGTCTCCCGGCTGGGCGTAGCCGGGCAGCGGCAGCTCGGGGTCGAGTCGCCGGATCAGGATGTCGACCGGGGGACGGACGGTGGAACTCACGGATTCACCTCGAAGGCTCTGGCGCGCTTGAACAGGTCGGGGTCGTCCAGGGCGGCCTTGATGTCGGCCGGACGACCGTGCGTGGTGAAGTGTTCCAGCTTCACCTGGACGAAGAGTGCCGCCGCCCGGATCGCGACCGGTCCCTGCGGTCCGCCGATGCGTCCCTCCCCGGCGCAGTAGATCTTGCGGCCGTGGATGCCGGTGACCCGGGCACTGATGTGCAGCACCGAGTCGACCGGGACCGGGCAGAGGAAATCGGTCTCCAACCGTCCGGTCACCGCGGCGGCGTGCAGCAGCCAGTTGAGCGAGCCGAGGGTCTCGTCCATCGCGGTGGTCAGGATGCCGCCGTGGGCCAGGCCGGGCCCGCCCTGGTGCACCGGCTTGACGGTGAACTCGGCGGTGACGTCGACGCCTTCGCCCGCCCGGACGTCGATCTGCAGCCCGGCGCTCTGCTGCGGCCCGCAGCCGAAGCAGTGCACGTAGTGGGAGCCGAGCGAGGTGCCGGGGGCCGGTGCCTCGGGGTGCCGGACCGGGGCGGTCGCGTCCGGGGGCGGCGTGGTGGGAGTGCTGGTGGGGGTCGTGTTCGCGGTCACGAGGTCGACCCTACTCACGAGTAGCCAAGGTGCAACGGTCGGCCGGGAACGAGCCTGGGACACAATGGCGGACATGTACGACGAACGCCTCACCGCGCCCCGTTCCTGGTGGCTGCTGCCGGTCGCGGCCGGTCTGTCACTCGGCCTGATCCTGCTCCGCTTCGGTCCGGTGCCGGGGCTGATCGGCCTGCTGGTCGGGTTCGTCGCCGCGGCGATCGGGCTCAGCTCCTACGGCAGCGCCCGGATCCGGGTGGTGCAGGGCTCGCTGGTGGCCGGCCAGGCGCGGATCCCGCTCTCGGCGCTGGGCGCGGCGCACCCGCTGAACGCTGCGGAGGCGGTGGCCTGGCGCTCGGTCAAGGCTGATCCGCGCGCCTTCATGCTGCTGCGCAGCTACGTCCGGACCGCGCTGCGGGTCGAGGTGGTCGACCCGGCCGACCCCACCCCGTACCTCTACCTCTCCACCCGCGACCCCGAGGCGCTGGCCGCCGCGATCGGCGCCGGGCAGGGCTGAGCCGCAGTCCCCACCACCCGGCAGCGGGTACGGCGAAGGGGCGGTCCGTGGGTACGGACCGCCCCTTCGCCGTGCGTGTGCACCCGCGGTGGCGGGCGCTGGAGCAGCCTCCGGTCCGGGGGTCCGGACCGGGCGGGACGTGGTGCCGAGTCGGCGGCGGTTCCCCGTGAGTTCGCCGCCTGGCTCGGGCCGGTACGGCCCGATGCTCAGTCGCAGTCCCGGCAGATCGGATGACCGTTCTTCTCGCGGGACAGCTGGCTCCGGTGGTGCACCAGGAAGCAGCTCATGCAGGTGAACTCGTCAGCCTGCCGGGGCAGCACCCGGACCGACAGCTCCTCGTTGGAGAGGTCGGCCCCGGGCAGTTCCAGGCTCTCCGCCGAATCGAAGTCCTCGATGTCGACGGTGCTGGACGACTTGTCGTTCCGGCGGGCCTTCAGTTCTTCGATGCTGTCCTCGTTGAGGTCGTCATCGGTCTTGCGTGGGGTGTCGTAGTCAGTCGCCATGTTTCGCTCTCCCCCTCTGGGTGTGTGCGGTATCTCCAGCGCACGTAACGCATGAGGGGCCGGTCTTGTGCCCGACCCGAGGCCGAGATTGTGCCTTACTTCAAGCCCTGTTACTCAATCGACACTCAGCGGGGGGCCCGACCGTGTGATCGGGGCCACCTCCGAGGGGCTTGCGGACAGTGTCCACCCCTGGTGCGTGAACACCTGCCGTCGAATACGGAAGGTGATGGTACGCCCTGCCCCACGAGCCCGCCAGGGCGCCCCCGCGCAGCAAGGAGGCGCTTCGGCCGTGCGCCGGAGCGCGGGCCGGAGCGCCTGATCCCACTACCCACAGCGATCATGCCCGGTCTCCGGATGATCACTCTGCGAGACCGGGCGAACCGTCCCCGTAGAACGGTGTGAGCTTCGTCACGGTGTCCCGCGTATCGGGCGAATGGGTGGGAAACCACCCGCCCGGGAGCCGGTTCAGCCCGCCTTGCGCTCGGCCGCCGCGGCCCGCCGGGCCAGCAGGGCGGCCTGCCGCTCGTCGAACTTGGTGGCCTGGGCGTCCAGGCCCTCCAGGAAGAGGCCGAGCTCCTGCTGGGCGCGCAGGCCGACCGGCCCGAGGCCGGAGACCTCCATCACCTTCAGGTGGCGCAGCACCGGCTGCAGCACGTCGTCGTGGTGGATGCGCAGGTTGTAGATGCCGCCGATGGCGATCTGGGCGGCGGCGCGCTCGAAGCCGGGCATGCCGTGGCCGGGCATCCGGAAGTCGGTCACCACGTCGCGCACGGCCTGCATGGCCTGGTCCGGCGCGATCTCCAGGGCGGCCCGGAGCAGGTTGCGGTAGAAGACCATGTGCAGGTTCTCGTCGTTGGCGATCTTCGCCAGCAGCTGCTCGCAGAGCGGGTCGCCGGCGAAGTGGCCGGTGTTGCGGTGCGAGATCCGGGTGGCCAGCTCCTGGAAGGCGACGTAGGCCACCGAGTGCAGCATGCTGTGCGCGTTGTCCGACTCGAAGCCGGCCGACATGTGGTCCATCCGGGCCCGCTCCAGCGCCACCGGGTCCACCGCGCGGGTCGCCAGCAGGTAGTCGCGGAGGGCTATTCCGTGCCGGCCCTCCTCGGCCGTCCAGCGGTGCACCCAGGTCCCCCAGGCGCCCTCGCGCCCGAACATGGTGGCGATCTCGTGGTGGTAGCTCGGCAGGTTGTCCTCGGTCAGCAGGTTGACCACCAGCGACACCCGGCCCACCGGGGTGACCTTGGACTGGCTCACGTCCCACGCCTCGCCGTCCAGCACCCCGTCGAAGTCGCGGCCCTGGCTCCACGGGACGAACTCGTGCGGCATCCACTCCTTGGCGACCTTCAGGTGGCGGTTCAGCTCGGTCTCGACCACCTCCTCCAGGGCCAGGATCAGGCGGGCGTCGGTCCACGCGGTCGAGCCGGCCGAGGCGGTGCGCTGTACGGGGGCGATGGTCACGGCGGTGGCTCCTGACGGGTGGGACACAGGTGGAGGCGTCGGTACGGGAGAAACGGACTTACGCTTCCGTACCTTACGGCAGCGTAGGTTACGGCAGCGTAAGTAAACCCGGGGGGAAATGACAAGCGCCCTGCGCGTTCCTTCCCGCAGGTGGGAAGGGTGCACAGGGCGCTTGCGCGACGCTTGCGGCCTCAGGCGCCGGGGATTCGTACCCGCATGACCAGCCCGCCGCCGGGCCTCGGCACCGCCTCGATGGCGCCGCCGTGCGCCCGCACCACCGAGCGGACGATGGACAGGCCCAGACCCACGCCCTTGTCGCTGCGGGTCCGGTCCGCGCCCTTGACCCGGCGGAACGGTTCGAAGATGTGCTCCAGCTCGTAGCCGGGCACCACCGGGCCGGTGTTGGTCACCACCAGCTCCCCCACGCCGCCGGGTCCGGGCGCCGAGGTGATCTCCACCCAGCCGTCCGGCAGGTTGTAACGGACCGCGTTCTGCAGCAGGTTGAGCGCGATCCGCTCCAGCAGGACGCCGTTGCCCGCCACCGCGACGGGGTGCAGCTCGGAGCGGATCTCCACCTCCCGGCCGACCGCCTCGGCGCGGGTCTGCTCGATCGCCCGCGCGGCCACCTCGGCCAGCTCCACCGGCTTGCGGTCGAGCAGCTCGTTGTCGCTGCGGGCCAGCAGCAGCAGGCCCTCCACCAGCTGCTCGCTGCGCTCGTTGGTGGCCAGCAGGGTCTTGCCGAGCTGCTGCAGGTCGGGCGAGGCGGCCGGGTCGGCCAGCTGCACCTCCAGCAGCGTGCGGTTGATCGCCAGCGGGGTGCGCAGCTCGTGCGAGGCGTTGGCGACGAAGCGCCGCTGCGAGTCGAACGAGCGGTCCAGCCGGTCGAGCATGTCGTCGAAGGTGTCGGCGAGCTCCTTGAGCTCGTCGTCCGGGCCGTCCAGCTCGATCCGCCGGTGCAGGTCGGAGCTGGCCACCTCGCGCGCGGTGCGGGTGATCCGGCCCAGCGGGCGCAGCACCCGGCCGGCCATCGCGTAGCCGGCCGCGAACGCGATGACCGCCAGCGCCACCAGGATGGTGAGCGACTTGCGCAGCAGCGAGTCCAGCTCGCTGTGCGCGTTGGCCGTCTGCATGGCGCGCAGCTGCGCGTTGAACTGGTCCCCGGTTATCGGCATGCCGTTGAACTTCAGGCTGACCCCGGGGTCGACGGTGATGTTCGGCAGCACGCTGCTGTCCTGCAGCGCCTGCCGGACCACCACGTACATGATCAGCAGCAGCAGCACCCCGGCCATCAGGAACATCCCGCCGTACAGCAGGGTGAGCCTGATCCGGATGGTCGGGCGGAACGGCAGCCAGCTCAGGCCGTCGCCGGGGCCGAAGGAGGAGTCGCCGTGCGGCGGATAACTGGGGCGCGGTGGGTGGACGGGCCGCGGCGGCACCGCGTGCGGACTGCCGGGGGGCCCGCCGGCAGTGGGCGGGGTGGTCATCGAAGTCATCCCTCTGGTGGGGGTCCTGCGGAACGGGTCAGATCCGGTAGCCGGAGCCGGGCACGGTGACGATCACGGCGGGGTCGCCCAGCTTGCGGCGCAGCGTCATCACGGTCACCCGCACCACGTTGGTGAACGGGTCGGTGTGCTCGTCCCACGCCTTCTCCAGCAGTTGCTCGGCCGAGACGACGGCGCCGCCGGCCCGCATCAGCACCTCCAGCACCGCGAACTCCTTGGGTGCCAGCTGGATCGAGCGCCCGTCGCGCAACACCTCGCGCCGGCCCGGGTCGACGGTGATGCCGGCCCGCTCCAGCACCGGGGGCAGCGGGACGGTGGCGCGGCGGCCCAGGGCGCGCACCCGGGCCACCAGTTCGCTGAAGGCGAACGGCTTCGGCAGGTAGTCGTCCGCGCCGATCTCCAGGCCCTCGACCCGGTCGCTGATGTCGCCGGAGGCGGTCAGCATGATCACCCGGGTGGCCAGGCCCTGCTCGACCACGCTGCGGCAGACGTCGTCCCCGTGCACCAGCGGCAGGTCGCGGTCCAGCACCACCACGTCGTAGTCGTTGACGGCGATCCGCTGCAGCGCGGCCTCGCCGTCGTACACCACGTCGACGGCCATGGCCTCCCGGCGCAGGCCGGTGGCCACGGCTTCGGCGAGCAGCTGCTCGTCCTCGACGACTAGAACCCGCACAGCGGTGGTCCCTTCTCTGGGGCGCGCGGCGCGGGAGGGTCCCGAACGCGGGCCTGCGACTGACGACGGTGCTCTCCATCCTGCCTGGTCCGCCGGTAAAGCAGCGGTAAGTCACCGGCCGCCCGCCCCCGTCCGCCGCACCGGCGGGCGAGTCCCGCATGTGACGGCGGCAACTTTCCAGGGTTTCTCGCGGCCCGCAGGTTTCCCGCCCGGGAACCGGGGGAGGACGAATGGCACACCCGCGATCACGCCGTCAGGCAGTCGCATCCACCCGCCGTGCGTTCCATCCGCACTGGCCGGGGGTTCGCAAGCAGTCCAACGAGCGGCCGACGGCCGCACCTGCATCCGCTCGGAGCCAGCCGATCGGACGGACGCAGGCGTTGGAGCAACCGCCCTCCCGACCAAGGAACGCTCGACCGCGCACGTCCGACACCGTAAGGGGGTCTGCCGCATGGACGCCTTCACCGCCGGAATCCTGCAGCGTATAAGGAACGCCGAGCAGGATCTGCACCGTGCACTCGAGTCCGGGGACGAGTTCCTCGCCGAGGTCGAACAGTCCGAACTGGAAGACCTGCGCCGGATCGCCGCCGAGCACGGTGTCGACCCGGTCCTCTCGCTGCCCCGCAGCGCCTGACCCGGCGCCCGCCTCGCGCGGCGCTTCCTGCCACGGGCCGGACGACCGGCCCCGAACACGTGACGAACCCCGGCGCGGTCCTCCGCGCCGGGGTTTGCTCTTCGCTCGTCCGGTCCCGCTCAGTCGTGCCAGGCGCCGAGCTCCTCCAGCCTGGCCTGCAGCGGCTCGAAGACGCCGGGGGCGGCGGCCACCACCAGCTCGCCGGAGGCCGGGCTGCCCGGGCGCCCGCCGGTCAGCGCGCCGGCCTCGCGGGCGATCAGGCCGCCGGCCGCCAGGTCCCACGGCTGCAGGCCGCGCTCGTAGTAGCCGTCCAGCCGGCCCGCGGCCAGGTCGCACAGGTCGACCGCGGCCGCGCCGCCGCGCCGGATGTCGCGCACCTGCGGCATCAGCCCGTGCAGCACCCCGGCCTGGTGCACCCGCACCGGCTGCACGTAGTTGAACCCGGTGGCGATCAGCGCCTGGCCCCAGACCGGAGCCGGCCGCACCGCCAGCGCCCGCCCGTCGCACTGGGCACCACGGCCGCGCACCGCCTGGAACAGCTCGCGGCGGGCCGGCGCCGCCACCACCCCGACCACCACCTCGCCGTCCAGCTCGGCGGCCACGCTCACTCCCCAGTTGGGCTGCCCGTACAGGTAGTTGACGGTCCCGTCGAGCGGGTCGACGATCCAGCGCACGCCGCTCCCGCTCGGCCGCTCGGTGCCCTCCTCGCCCAGGTAGCCGTCCAGCGGGCGGCGGCCGGTGATCAGCTCCACGATCAGCTTCTCGGAGGCCAGGTCCATCTCGGTCACCACGTCGACCGGGCTGCTCTTGGTGGCGGCCACGCCCAGGTCGGCCGGTCGGCCGTCGTGCAGCAGTTCGGCGGCCCGGCGGGCGGCCTCCAGTGCGAGGGCGAGCAGTTCGTCCAGCAGGGCGGCGTCGGGTGCGGTCTGGTCGGACACGGTTCTCCTCAACTCGGCTTGGCGGTCAGGCCTCGGCCTGGGCGGCGGCCGGGCGCGGGGCCCGGGGGTTGGGGCAGCAGGCGACGGCGCAGCGGTCCTGGCCGGGCCCGAGGGCGCCGAGCGTGCAGCGGGGCACCGGCTCGCCGCGCTCGGCGGCCGCCCGCTCCAGCAGCAGCTCGCGCACCGCGGCGGTGAACCGCGGGTCCGCGCCGACCGTGGCGGCCCGGGCCACCGGCAGGTCCAGCTCGGCGGCCCTGGCCACCGCCTCGGTGTCGAGGTCGTACTTGACCTCCATGTGGTCCGAGACGAAGCCGATCGGCACCATCACCACGGCAGCCGCGCCCGCCTGCTGACGGTCCGCCAGGTGGTCGCAGATGTCCGGCTCCAGCCACGGGACGTGCGGGGCGCCGGAGCGCGACTGGTAGACCAGCTGCCAGGGGCGGTCCGCCACCCCGGTGGCCTCGGCGACCGCGGCGGCGATCAGGCCCGCCACGTCCAGGTGCTGGGCCACGTAGGCGCCGCCCGGGGTGCCGCGGGCCGGGTCGTCCGGGGCGCCGGAGGCCTCGGCCATCGCGGTCGGGATCGAGTGGGTGGTGAAGGCCAGCTCCGCGCCCGCGCGCAGCGGGGCCGGCAGCTCGGCGAGCGCGGCCAGGGTGGCCTCGATCATGGGTTCGACGAAGCCGGGGTGGTTGTAGAAGTGCCGCAGCTTGTCCACGGCCAGCCCGGACCGGCCCTCGGCGGCCAGGGTGGCCAGCGCGTCGGCCAGGTTCTCCCGGTACTGGCGGCAGCCCGAGTAGCCGGCGTAGGCGCTGGTGGCCAGCACGGCGATCCGGCGGTGGCCGTCGTCGGCCATCTCGCGCAGCGTGTCGACCAGGTAGGGGGCCCAGTTCCGGTTGCCCCAGTAGACGGGCAGCTCCAGACCGTGCTCGGCGAAGTCCTTGCGCAGCGCGGCCAGCAGCTCGCGGTTCTGCGCGTTGATCGGGCTGACCCCGCCGAACAGGAAGTAGTGCTGCCCCACCTCGGCCAACCGCTCCTTGGGGATGCCGCGGCCGCGGGTGACGTTCTCCAGGAACGGCACCACCTCCTCGGGGGCCTCCGGCCCGCCGAAGGAGAGCAGCAGCAGCGCGTCGTAGGGGGCCGGGCCCCCGGCAGTCGAGTCAGCCATGGCCCCGATCCTGCCACTGCCGCGCGGGCCCGCAGGGCAGGCCCCGGGATCCGGGCTCGTCCGGTGTATTCCGTTTGCCAAAGTTCGTAAGCTGTCTTAGTTAGGAATGTTCCTTACGCCTGACCGCCCCGCCCTGACGAACGTCCCGGAGACCCCGTGCTGTCCAGCTACCGCCAGATCTTCGCCGCGCCCGGCAGCCTGGCCTTCTCGGCCACCGGCTTCCTGTCCCGGCTGCCGATCTCGATGACCGGCATCGGGGTGGTGACCATGCTCTCCCTGCTGCGCGGCTCCTACGGGGTGGGCGGCGCGGTCTACGCGACCATGGCGCTGGCCGCGGCGGCGATGGGCCCGCAGGTCTCCCGGCTGGTCGACCGGTACGGGCAGCGCCGGGTGGCCCGCCCGGCCACCGCGCTCGCGGTGCTGGCCGGGGCCGCGATGCTGGTCTGCGCCCGGGCCGGTGCGCCGGACTGGACCTACTTCCTGTGCGCGGTGCCGATGGGCGCCATGCCGAGCACCGGCGCGCTGGTCCGGGCCCGCTGGGCGCTGCTGTACCGGGACGACCCCGCCAAGCTGCACACCGCCTACGCGTTCGAGTCGGTGGTCGACGAGATCATCTTCATCGTCGGCCCGACCCTCTCGATCGGGTTGGCCACCGCGCTCTTCCCGGAGGCCGGCGTGCTGCTGGCCGCGGTCTTCCTGGCCGTCGGGGTGGCGCTGTTCACCGCCCAGCGGAGCACCGAGCCGCCGGTGCACCCGGCCGCCCGGCGCTCCGGCGGCAGCGCGATCCGCTCGGCCGGCCTGCGGGTGCTGGTGCTGACCTTCGTGGCCACCGGCGCGATCTTCGGCTCGGTCGAGGTGGTCACCGTCGCCTACGGCCGTGCCCAGGGGCACACCGGCGCCTCCAGCCTGGTGCTGGCGGTGTACGCGCTCGGCTCGGGCCTGGCCGGGGCCGTCTTCGGTGCGCTGCGCCCGCGCGGCTCCGCCGCCCGGCGGTTCCAGGTGGGGGTGGGCGTGATGGCGGTGACCATGGTGCCGCTGGTGGCGGCCGCGGCGCTGTGCAGCGGCGTGGTCGGGATGCTGGCGGTGGGCGGCGCCCTGTTCGTCTCCGGCCTGACCATAGCGCCGACCATGATCACCACGATGGGCCTGGTGGAGCGCCTGGTGCCCGCCGCCCAGCTGACCGAGGGGATGACCTGGACCACCACCGGGCTGGCCCTCGGGGTGGCCGGCGGCTCCTCGCTGGCCGGCCTGGTGGTGGACGCCGCCGGGGCCGCGGCCGGCTACTGGGTCCCGCTGGCCGCCGGCCTCTTCGGCCTGCTGGTCGCCCTGGCCGGGGGCCGCCGGCTGCGCCCGGCCGCCCGCACCGCCGTCCCGGAGCCGGCGGTGGCCGCGCGCTGAACGCGTCGGCGGCGGCCGTAGACCCGCCCGCGGCCGGTGGCTAGGCTCCCTACCCACTGGTAGACCGGCACCCCGGTGCCCATCGCAGGAGGCGCCCCGCATGCCCGCCACCGTCAGCAACGGCCGCTGGACCAACTGGGCCGGCAACCAGAGCGCCACGCCCGCCAGGATCGCCGCCCCCACCTCCGCCGAGGAGCTGGCCGCCGTGGTCCGCCGGGCCGGCGAGGAGGGCCTGCCCGTCAAGGCGATCGGCTCCGGGCACTCCTTCACCGCCGTCGCCGCCGCCGAGCAAGCCGTGCTGATCCGCCCCGAGGGCCTGGACGCGGTGCGCGAGCTGGACCGTGCGGCGGGCACCGTCACCGTCGAGTCCGGGCTGCCGCTGTCCCGGCTCAACCGGCTGCTGGCCGAGGCCGGGCTCTCGCTGACCAACATGGGCGACATCGAGGTCCAGACGGTGGCCGGCGCCACCAGCACCGGCACCCACGGCACCGGGCGCGACTCCGGCTCGCTGGCCGCCCAGCTCCGGGCCGTGGAGATCGTGCTGGCCGACGGCAGCGTCCAGCACTGCTCGGCCACCGAGCAGCCCGAGCTGTTCCAGGGCGCCCGGCTGGGCCTGGGCGCGCTCGGGGTGGTCAGTGCGCTCACCTTCGCGGTGGAACCGGCCTTCCTGCTCACCGCGCAGGAGGCGCCGATGACCTTCGACCGGGTGCTGGCCGACTTCGACGAGCTCAGCCGGGTCAACGAGCACTTCGAGTTCTACTGGTTCCCGCACACCGACCGGTGCAGCACCAAGCGCAACAACCGCAGCCAGGGCCCGGCCGCCCCACTGCCGGCGGTCAAGGCCTGGCTGGAGGACGACTTCCTGTCCAACACGGTGTGGGAGGGCGCCTGCCGGATCGGCCGGGCCTTCCCCCGCACCGTCCCCGCCATCGCCGCGGTGGCCAGCCGCGCCTGGTCCGAGCGGACCTACACGGACGTGGCCCACAAGGTCTTCACCAGCCCGCGCAAGGTGCGCTTCGTCGAGATGGAGTACGCGGTGCCGCGCGCGGCGGCCACCACGGTGCTGCGCGAGCTCAAGCGGCTGGTGGACCGCGGCGACTGGCGGATCAGCTTCCCGGTGGAGGTGCGCTGCGCCCCCGCCGACGACCTGTGGCTGTCCACCGCGAGCGGGCGCGACACCGTCTACATCGCCGTCCACCTGTACCGGGGCACCGCCGACCAGGGGTACTTCGCCGCGGTGGAGCAGCTGATGACGGCGCATCAGGGCCGCCCGCACTGGGGCAAGCTGCACACCAGGGACGCCGCCTACCTGGCCGGGGCCTACCCTCACTTCACCGACTTCACCGCGCTGCGCGACCGGGTGGACCCGCAGCGCCGGTTCGCCAACGCCCACCTGCGCCGGGTGCTGGGCGACTGACCGTGCCTCAGGGGGAGGCCGGCGCGGACCGGTCGTTCCCGGTCGGCGGCGCCGGCGGCTGCGGGACCGGCGTGCTCGCCCCGGGGCCGGGCGACGCGTCGGCCGAGGCCCCCGGCGAGGTGCTGGGTGAGGGGCTGGGGCTCGGGCCGGCACCGGGGCTGCCGGTCGGCGCGGGGGTGGTGGTGCCGGTCGACGGACTCGTGACCGGCGGGACCGGGGCGGTGCTCGGGTCGCCGGAGGCGCTGCCGGCCGGCTTCGGCGCCGGCGTCGGACCGGGCGCCGGGTCGGACCGGTCCGTGCGGCCGGGCAGGATCGAGGTGCCGCCGCCCTGCTCGCCGGTGGTGATCGCGTGCATGTTCCTGCCGGAGGCCAGCTCGACGACCACGATCGGCGCCATCGCCAGCACGAAGACCAGCGCCGAGGCCACCGCGTAGCCGCGCCACCCCCAGCGGCGCCCCGCCCGCTGCACCGGCGACGCGTGCCACCCGCCGTCGGCCGGCGCACCGTCAGGTCCGGCGCCGGCCGGTGCCGCACGGTCGGGCCGCCAGGCGGCCGGCAGCGGCGCGGTGGCGGCGGCGGGCGCCTGGCGCAGCTCGTTCACGGTCTGTCCCGGGCCGGCGCCGACCGCCTCGCGCAGTTGTTCGCCGGTGCGTTTGAAGGCGTGGTGGAAGACCGCACTGCCGACCGTGGCGCCGACGCTCACCACGGCCGCGCCGATGATCGTGCCGTAGACCCCGAGTTCCGAGGCGAGCACCGCGCCGACCACCGCCGCCAGGGCGCTGGCGACCACCTGGGCCATGCTCAGGTCGATCCGCCGTCCGTTCTTCGCCGCTCCGGCCCGCTCGGCCATTCCGCTCCTCGCCAGCTTTCCTCGTATCTCGTCAGGTCCGCGTTCGGCGGCCCCTCGGCACGTCAGCCGTTCCCAGAAGAACGCCCATTGTGCACATAGAAGGACACAAGGGTCGAAAATCCGGTTCTTTGCGGTCGATATATGTGAAGATGATCACCGTCAGCTGATCGATGGTCCGCCAATGGAGTCCCCCCTCTTGAGATTCCCGTGAATCGCGGGAGACTTGAGCGGCGAGCCGCCCCTGTGGATGCCACGAATGGAGTACTGTTCGTGGGGTCTGAGCCTTCGGTCATCCTCTCGACTGCTTTTCACGGGCAGGCGGGAACCGGCCGGAGAACCGGGCACGCACGGCGGCGCTCGACCCGAACCGTCGCTCCACATCCACGTGCGGGGAACGGCCCGGGCGGTACTGACGCGGCGTCATCAGGGCGACGCGGCGAACAGGCCACCGTGCCACAGCGGCATGATCGGACCCAAGTCCGACACGCCGGAGAACTCTGCAAGGTTGTGGCAAGTCGACAGTGGGCAGGCCACACTCAGTACGGGAGCAGCGACGCAGGTGACGTCGGCAGGCACCACCCGGGAGGTAACCGTGCCCGAACTGCGGGTTGTGGCCGTCAGCAACGACGGCACACGGCTGGTGCTCAAGGCTGCCGACAGCACGGAGTACACCCTCCCGATCGACGAACGGCTGCGCGCCGCCATCCGCGGCGACCGACCGCGTCTGGGGCAGATCGAGATCGAGGTGGAGAGCCACCTCCGCCCCCGCGACATCCAGGCGCGGATACGAGCCGGCGCCTCCGCCGAGGAGGTCGCCCAGGCCGCCGGCATCTCGGTGGACCGGGTGCGCCGCTTCGAGGGCCCGGTGCTGGCCGAGCGCGCCTTCATGGCCGAGCGCGCCCGCAAGACCCCGATCCGCCGCCCCGGCGAGTCCACCGGACCGCAGCTGGGTGAGGCCGTCGCCGAGCGCCTGGTCCTGCGCGCCGCCGAGAAGGACACCGAGCGCTGGGACTCCTGGCGCCGCGACGACGGCACCTGGGAGGTCGTCCTCTCCTACCGTTCGGACGGCGAGGGCCGCACCGCGAGCTGGATCTACGATCCGCCGCGCCGCCTGGTGCAGCCGAACGACGACGAGGCCCGCGCGCTGATCGGCGAGAGCGTCGAGCGCGAGGAGGAGTCGGTCTTCCCGTTCATCCCGCGGATCGCCCGGCTCCCCCAGGACCGCCCGCACCGCCCGATGATCGAGCGCCCCTCGGCCGACCGGATCATGTCGCCGCCCGAGCGGCTGCCGGCCCGGGAGGCGCGCGAGGCCGTGGCCGCCGCCGGTGCCGAGCGCGATTCGCTGACCAGCCTGCTGGACGTGGTCCCGGCCTTCCGGGGCGACCTGACGGTGGGTCCGTCCGCGATCGAGGCCGCTCCGGTGGAGGAGGCCCACGAGGTCGAGGAGCCCGCGGCGGCCGCCGCCGCACCCGCGGTCGGGGCCGGCTCGGCCTACGCGGACATCCTGATGCCGCGCTCGGTCGCACCGCACCGCGAGCGACTGGTCGGCACCACCGACCGCCAGGCCGAGGCGGACGGGGTGCGCCCGGGCCGCCGGGCCACCGTGCCCAGCTGGGACGAGATCGTCTTCGGCAGCCGGCGCAAGAAGCAGGAGTAGTCGGACCTGCGGAAGGGGCCGCCCGGTCGTCCCGGGCGGCCCCTTCCGTCGTTCCGGACCCGGCCGCTCAGCCCCGCTCGGGACCGGTGGCCGCCGGGCGCTGCGGATCGCTGGACCACTCGCTCCAGGAGCCGGGGTAGAGCGCCACCTGGTGGCCCGCCAGCTCCAGCGCCAGCGCCTGGTGCGCCGCGGTCACGCCCGAGCCGCAGTACACCCCGACCACCCGCTGCCCGTCGGCGCCCAGCGCCGCGAACCGCTCGACCAGCTCGGCGACCGGCTTGAACCGCCCGTCGGCCGCGTTGTTGTCGAAGGTCGGCGCGCTCACCGCACCGGGGATGTGGCCGGCCCGGGAGTCGATCGGCTCGACCTCGCCCCGGTACCGCTCGGCGGCCCGGGAGTCCAGCAGCAGTCCGGTGCGGGCCAGGGCCGCGGCGCCGTCCTTGTCCAGGGTGGGCAGCTGCCCGGGGACCGGCTTGAAGTCGCCCTCCCCCGCGGGCGGCAGTTCGTCGGTGACCGGCTGCCCGGCCGCCCGCCAGGCGGCGAAGCCGCCGTCCAGCACCCGCACCTGCTGGTGGCCGGCCCAGCGCAGCACCCACCAGGCCCGGGCGGCCGCGGTGGCCGGGCCCGAGTCGTACACCACCACCGGACGGTCCGCGCTCACCCCCGCCCCGCGCAGCGCCGTGCCCAGCTGCTCCGGGTCCGGCAGCGGGTGCCGGCCGCCCTCGCCGGGCGGGCCGGGCGGGGCGGACAGCTCCCGGTCCAGCTCCAGGAAGCGCGCGCCCGGCAGGTGGCCGGCCAGGTAGTCCTCGCGCCCGGGCGGGCCGCCGAGCTGCCAGCGGATGTCCAGGAGCACCGGCGGGTGCTCGCCCGCCAGCGCGGCGGCGAGCTCCTCGACGGAGATCAGCGCGGAAGTCGTCTTGTCCATGACGGCCATTCTGCTGCCCCACTCGGTCGTCAGGTTGCCGATCCCCCTCCTTTGTGCTCTCTTTGCCATGCTTTCCGCGCGGTCGTCCGGTGTGTCGGGCCGCCAGGTGGGAGCATCGCCGCGGGACCCGTGCCGCCGGGCCGGGCCCCCGCGAGGAGGGTCGGCGATGACGGCGGTACAGGTCCGGGTGGCGCACGGTTCACCCTGCTGGGCGAGTCTGCTGGTACACGATCTGGAGCGTGCCAAGGCGTTCTACGGGCCGCTGCTGGACTGGAGCTTCACCGCCGGGCCGGCCGAGCTCGGCAGCTACCTGCGGGCCACCCTGCACGGGGCCAAGGTGGCGGGGATCGGCCTGGCCCCCGAACAGCCCGCGCTGCCCACCGAGTGGACCACCTACTTCGCGGTGGACAGCGCCGACGACGCCTCGGCCCGGGTGCGCGACTGCGGCGGCACGGTGGCGGTCGGTCCGCTGCAGGCCGACGCGGCCGGTCGGCTGGCGGTGGCGGCCGACCTGTCCGGAGCGTTCTTCGGGCTCTGGGAGGGCGAGGACCACCTGGGCTGGGAGGTGGTCGGCGAGCCCGGCGCCCCGGTCTGGAGCGAGCTGGTGACCGGTGACGAGCCGCTCGCCGCCGCCTTCTACGGCTCGGTCTTCCAGCGCCAGGTGGTCGAGGCGGACCCCTCCGCGGTGGCCCGCGGCGAGGAGGACGCCACCCTGCAGGTGGACGGGCACCGGGTGGCCGGGATCCGGCAGACCACCGACCTGCGCGACGGCCCGCCGCGCTGGCGGATCTACTTCGCCGTCGCGGACGTGGACCTGACGGTGGAGCAGTGCGCGGCGCTGGGCGGCAGCGTGCTGGTCGCCCCGCACGACACCCCCTACGGCCGGGTGGCCAGGCTGGCCGACCCGGAGGGCGGGCGGTTCTCGGTGGTGGCGCTGCCCTGAGGGGTCAGGCCTGCTCGAACGGGAGCACGTCCGGGGAGAGCGCGGCGGCCCGGGCGGTGGCGGCGGTCAGCCGGCGGCGGTGGTGCCGGCGGCAGAGCACCTCGTACCCCACCTCGTCCTGGTTCACCGCGACGTCGCCCACCACCACCTGCGGGCCCTCCACCACCATCACCCCGCCCACGGTGCGGGCGTTGTGGGTGGCCCGGGCCCCGCACCAGCACAGCGCCTGGACCTGGAGCACCTCGACCCGGTCGGCCAGCTCCAGCAGGCGCTGCGAACCGGGGAAGAGCCGGGTGCGGAAGTCGGTGGTGATGCCGAAGGTGAACACGTCGATGCCCAGCTCGTCCACCACCCGGGCGAGCTGGTCGACCTGCTCGGCGGCGTAGAAGTTGGCCTCGTCGCAGATCAGGTAGTCGACCTTGCCGCCGGCCGAGAGCAGCTGCACCACGTAGTGCTGGAACTCGAAGCCGTCGGTCACCTCCACCGCGTCGGCCTTCAGGCCCAGCCGGCTGGAGATGGTGGAGGCGCCGGCCCGGTCGTGCCGGGCGAAGATGATGCCCTGCCGGCCGCGGGCGGCGTGGTTGTGGTTCATCTGCAGGGCCAGGGTGGACTTGCCGCAGTCCATCGTCCCCGAGAAGAAGACCAGTTCAGCCATGGTGGGGTGGGAGAGCCTCTCTCAAGGGGTACGGACTTCGAGCAGCGGGACGAACTGCTCCACCGGGGTCATCGAGCCGTGCAGCCCGGTCATCGCCGACTCCCCCGGCTCACTGCGGGAGGCGATCACCGCCACGTCGTCGCGGGCGGCGGCGACCACGTCGCCGATCCGGTGGTAGACCCGGTCGTCCACCACCGGGCCGAACCACCCGGCCTCGATCGCCTGGTCCCGGGTGGCCACCCACATCCGGTCGCCCAGCACCTCGCTCCAGACCGTGAACACGTCCGCGGCCGCGCCGGGCACCGCGTAGACGTGCCGGGCCCGGGCCTCGCCGCCCAGCAGCGCCACCCCGGCCCCCAGCTCCCAGTCGTCGTCGAAGTCGATCCGGTCCTCGGGGGCGATGTCGATCATGCCGTGGTCGGCGGTGACGTACAGGGCCGAGCGCGGCGGCAGCTGCTCGGCCAGCCGCAGCGCCAGCCGGTCCACGGTGTTGAGCATCATCCGCCACTCGTCCGAGTCCACCCCGTAGCGGTGGCCGGTGCCGTCCAGCTCGCTGACGTAGGTGTACACCAGCGCGCGGTCGGCGGCGCCCAGCTGACGGGCCGCCAGGTCCATCCGCTCCTCGCCGGTGGTGCGGCCGAGGAACTCGCCGCCGGACAGCGCGATCCGGGTCAGCGGGGTCTGTGCGAACAGCGGCGAGGAGACCTGGCTGGCCGACACGCCCGCGGCCTGCACCCGCTCGAAGACGGTCGGGTACGGCTGCCAGGCGTGCGGGTCCACCGGCGGCTGCCAGCGCAGCTGGTTCATCAGCTGGTTGCGGCCCGGGATCGCCACCGTGTAGCCGGCCAGGCCGTGCACCCCCGGCGGCAGCCCGGTGCCCACCGAGGCCAGCGAGGTCGCGGTGGTGGACGGGAAGCCGGCGGTCAGCGGGCGTCCGGTGCCGCCGAGCGAGCCGGGCAGCAGTGAGGTGAGGAAGGGGGCGTACTCGGGGTGGCGGCGGATCAGCTCCCAGCCCAGGCCGTCCACCAGGAAGACGCAGACCCGGTCGGCCGGGTCCAGCGGCAGCGCGGCGGTGAATCCGTCCACCCCCAGGCCCGCCGCCACCGAGGGCAGCAGGTCGCTGAGCGAGCCGGTGCCGTAGCCGGGCGCCGGGGCGGTGGCGGGGTCGAGCAGCTCGAAGCCGTCGTGATCGAAAGCGTGCGACATCATCCGGGTGCGGACCTCAGGCCCTGGTGATGGTGGCCTCGGACAGCGCCCGGGCGAAGACCAGCGCCTGGGCGACCGTCTCCGGCCCGTCGCCGGCCTCGCTGACCCGCAGTGACAGGTCGTCAGCGGTGGTCGAGCCGGTGTAGCCGTGGTCCGCCTCGCAGTTCGGGTCGGAGCAGCCGGCCGGCTCCAGGTCGATGCGCTGCACCGCGCCCCAGCCGATCGTGAGCACCACCTCGCGCGGCAGCGTGCCGGGGGTGTACGTCTCGGGGTTGGCCACCATCCGGCTCAGCACCACCGAGCTGATCCGGTCCAGCCGCACGCTCTCGGTCGAGGTGGTCGCGTACGGCACGGGGCTGGCGGCGTCGGCGGCCTGCTCGTCGGTGTGGCTCACCACGAACCGGGTGGCGGTCAGCACCAGCACCGTGACGTGGCGGCGGACCTCGTTGGCGTCGAAGGTGGTCTCCTGGTGGACCAGGTAGGACAGGATCGGCTCCGGACCGACCGCGGACTCCACCGCCTCGGAGACCAGCGCGGGGTAGTAGCCGCTGCGCTCGATCGCCGAGCGCAGGTCCTGCGTGGTGGTACCGGTCTTCGCCATAACTCCATCCTGGCATGCCCCGCCTGGGCGGCGGGCTGGACTGCGCCGACCGCCGGGTGCCGAAAGGCGCAACCCAGGAAGGTTACAGCGTGCTCATACTGCGCGGGCCCAGATCGGTCCGGACCGGAAGCGGCGCCAGTCGAACACCGGCGGCCAGCACGGTCAGCCCCTGCTGCGCCACCACCACCGGTTCCAGGTCCACCGCGGCCACCTCCGGCAGGTCGTCCACCAGCTGGGAGACCCGCAGCAGCAGCTCCTCCAGCGCGGCGGTGTCCACCGGCGCCGCACCCCGCCAGCCGAACAGCAGCGGGGCCGCCCGCACCTCGCGCACCAACGCGGCGACCTCCTGGTCGGTGGCCGGGACCAGCCGGTGCGCCACGTCGCCGAGCAGCTCGGCCGGGGCGCCGGCCAGCCCGAAGGAGAGGATCGCGCCGACCGCCGGGTCGACCGCGGCGCCGATCACCGTGTCCACCCCGCGCGGTGCCATCCGCTGCACCACCAGCTCCGCCCGCACCGCACCGCCGAGCAGCGCGGCCAGCTCCCGGTGGGCCCGGCGCAGCCCCTCCTCGTCGGGCAGGTCGAGCCGCACCCCGCCCAGGTCCGGCCGGTGGCGCAGGTGGGCGGCGGTGGCCTTGAGGGCGACCGGGTAGCCGAGCCGGCCCGCGGCGCGCACCGCCTCCTCCTCGTCGGCGGCCGGCAGCGCGCGCTGCACCTCGATCCCGTAGTGGCCCAGCAGCGCGGCGGCCTGCTCCTCGGGCAGGGTGAACCGGGCGCCGCCCGGCTGGGTGCGGGCGGCCGTGGCGGTGCGGGTCTCCAGCGCGGCCCCGACCAGGGCCCGGGCCGCGGCGGCGTCGACACCGGCCAGCTCCGGGACCCGGGCACTGCGCTCGGCCTCCTCCGCCGTACGCCGCCACACGCCGTAGCGCACCGCGTGCGCGAGGGCGCGCACCGCGCGCTCCGGGGCCGGGTAGGCGGGCAGCGGCTCCTCGGTGCCGCGCAGCACCTCGGACAGCTCGGTCAGCGCGAGGTGGGTGAGCAGCAGCGGCTTGCCGAGCCGGCGGGCGGTGGCCGCCGCGTGCAGCAGCCCCTCGCCGAGCGCCGGGTCGTCGCCGGCCCCCACCCCGTCCGCCGCCGGCCCCGCGCCCGGCAGGGCCAGGCCCGGGTTGGTGATCGGCGGGATCGCCACCGCGATCACCGCATCCACCGCGGTGTCGCTGAGCGCGGTCTCCAGCGCCACCCGGAAGTGCTCCCCGGTGGCGGCGGTGGTCAGGTCCACCGGCGCCCGCGGCCGCAGCCCCGCGCTCAGGCAGGCGTCGTGGGTGAGCAGGCCCAGTGAGTCGGAGTTGCCCACCACGGCGACCCGGGGACCGGCCGGCAGCGGCTGACGGGCCAGCAGCTCACCGGTGTCCAGCAGGTCGGTGATGGTCTCCACCCGGATCACGCCGGCCTGCTGGAAGAGCGCGTCCACGGTGGCGTCGCGCAGCCCGCTGGCGGTCGGCGGCACCGCGTGGCCCGGCGGCAGCGACCCGGTGTGCCGGGCGCCCTTGACCACCACGATCGGCTTGGTGGTGGCCAGCCGGCGGGCGATCCGGGTGAACTTGCGCGGGTTGCCGAAGGACTCCAGGTAGAGCAGCACCACCTCGGTGGCCGGGTCCTCCTCCCAGTACTGCAGCAGGTCGTTGCCGGAGACGTCGGCCCGGTTGCCGACCGAGGCGAAGGAGGAGACGCCCAGGCCCCGCCGGTGCACCGCCTCCAGCAGCGCCACCCCGATCGCGCCGGACTGGCAGAAGATCCCGAACGGGCCGGGCTGCGGCAGCAGCGGCGCCAGCGAGGCGTTCAGCGGGTGCTCGGCCGCGGTGGACAACAGGCCGAAGGCGTTCGGGCCGATCACCCGCATGCCGGCCGCCCGGGCCTGGCGGACCAGGGCGCGCTGGCGGTCCCGGCCCTGCGCGCCGGTCTCGGCGTAGCCGGCGGTCACCACCACCAGGCCGCGCACGCCGTGCGCCCCGCACTCGGCCACCACGGCGGGCACCGCCTCGGCCGGCACCGCGATCACCGCCAGGTCCACCGGTCCGGGGATCTCCAGCACCGAGCGGTGCAGCGCCACCCCCTCCAGCCCGGTCCCGGCCGGCGCCTTGGCGTTGACCGCGTACACCTCGCCGGTGAAGCCGCTGCCCAGCACCGAGCGCAGCAGCGCCCGCCCCGGCGAGGCCTCCTGCCGGGAGACGCCGATCACCGCCACCGAACGGGGCGTCAGCAGCCGCTGCACCGACCGGGCTTCGGCGCGGTGCTCGCGCGCCCGCATCACCGCGAGCGAGGCGGCGGTGGGCTCCAGGTCGAACTCCAGGTGCACCACGCCGTCGGCGAAGCTGCGCCGCTGCACGTAGCCGGCGTCGGTGAACACCTTGGTCATCCGGCGGTTCTCCGGCAGCACCTCGGCCACGAACCGGCGGATGCCGCGCTCCTGGGCCACCGCGCCGATGTGCTCCAGCAGGGCCGAGGCCACCCCGCGGCCCTGGTGGGCGTCCTGCACCAGGAAGGCCACCTCGGCGTCGGTGCCGGTGGCGGAGGGCCGGCCGGTCCCGTCGATCCGGTCGTAGCGCACGGTGGCGATGATCCGGTCGCGGACCACCACGGCCAGCGCCACCCGGTCCACGTAGTCGTGGTGGGTGAAGCGCCGCACGTCCTTCTCGGACAGCTGCGGGTAGGGCGCGAAGAACCGGAAGTACTTCGACTGGTCGGAGACCTGGGCGTAGAACTCCACCAGCCGTTCGGCGTCGGCCGGGACGATCGGACGGATCCGCGCCGTACCGCCGTCGCGCAGCAGGATGTCGGCCTCCCAGTGCTGGGGGTAGCCGGGGCCGTGGTCCGACGCGTCGGACTGGAGGTGGCTCACACCCGTCAGGTTAGGGCCTGCGGGGCCGGGAGGGGCGGCGGGGCGGATGGCGTCGGGCGGGCGTGCACGGCAGGGTGGTGCCCTGGATCGGGCCGCCCGGACCGGTCCGGGGTGCGGGCGGGTCCGTTCCGTCCGCGTCCGTGCCAGAATGGTCTAGACAACATGCACCACCTGAAAGGCACGTCACATGGCTGAGCGCCGCGTCACCATCGGTTGGCCCGAGGGCCTGCACGCCCGTCCCGCCTCCGTCTTCGTCCGGGCGGCGGTCGCCGTCGGCGTGCCGGTGACCATTGCGAAGACCGGCGGCAACCCGGTCAACGCCGCCTCGATGCTCGGCCTGCTGGCGCTCGGCGCCGAGGGCGGCGAGGAGGTCGTGCTGGCCTCCGACGCCCCCGAGGCCGACGCGGCGCTGGACCGCCTGGCCGCCATGGTCGCCAACGGGCTGGACGAGCTGCCCGCCGCCTGACCGGCCGCGCGCACCGTCAGTTCGGCGCCACCGGCATCGCGTCGAAGCCGTCGTACAGGTAGGCGTACACCTGGGCCAGGTAGCCGGTGAGCGCCTGGACGTCCGGGAAGGCGATGTAGGTCAGGCCGTACCACCGGTCCACGTCCAGCGGACGCTCCCGGACCAGGTGGACCAGGCCGGCCCGCACCGTCTCCCGGTAGTCCGGCCAGGCCGCCGCGAAGGTCTCGCGCAGTTCGCCGAGGTCGTCCGCCGCCTCCACGCCGAGCATCCCGGCGCAGAACCGGACGAACCGGCCGTCCACCCCCGGCGCGTCCAGGCCCAGCTCGGCGAGCCCCACCCGCAGCGGGTCGATCCGGCCCGCCGGGTAGGGGTAGGCGGTGGTCAGCAGCAGGTCCTCGGCCCGCTGCGGCCCCGCCCCCGCCGCCGCCAGGGTGGCCGCGGGGCGGTAGATCCCGTAGACGAACCCGTCGGAGAAGTCCGCCCGCACGTAGTTCACCTCACCGCCCGGCCCGTACGGCGACTGCGGGTCGATGCCGAAGCCGGTGGCCCAGGCGTCCCCGGCCGGCGGCGGACCGTACAGCTGGCGGAACGGCACGATCGGCGCCAGGTCGTGGTCCGCCAGCGCGGCCGACCGCAGGAGGTCGTCGGCCAGCACCAGCCCCTCCCCCGAGTCGAATCGGGTGGCCCAGGGGCCGGTGCGGGGTGGCAGTTCGTCACGGATGGGCATGGGTCGGGTCTACTCCGTCCAGGGTCGGCGGGCGCGGCGGGTCAGGGGGCGGGCGCGATCGGGTGCTCCTGGCGGTCGCCGAACACGTAGTCCCGCAGCTCGACCAGGAAGTCGTACAACTCGTCGTCGGAGCGGAACGAGTAGTGGGTCAGGTGCCGGAACGCGCTCGTGTCGACCGGCCGCTGCTCGATCAGGTAGTCCAGGCTGCCACGCAGGTACGTGCCGAACTTCCGGTCGCGCCGGATCCAGCCGCGGGCCAGGTACAGGTCGTCGATGATCTCCGGGTGGAAGCAGAACCGGTAGAACCGCTGCACCTGGTCGCTCTCCGCCCAGCCGGGAATGTCGCTTCCGTCCCAGTCGGATCCTGCCATCGTGCGCTCCTTCACTCAGCGACCCGGATTGTGCGCGTCGAGCGGCTCCGGGAACATCGTGTGGAGTTTGAACCCGCCGTTCCCGTCCGGTTGGTAGATCGCCTTGATCGTAGCGCCCGTGAAATCGACGTTGCGGTACTGCACGTTGCCGGCCGCATCCAGCGGTTCCTTCGGGTCGATGTAGTACCCGCGCAGCCGGTCCGAGTGGTCGCCCGGACCCCACGCGTCGTTGGGCGAGAACTCCACCATGTGCGGCTCCTTGTCGGGGATCCGGCCGCGGGCGTACTGGTCGGCGTACATGAAGGACTCGTCGTCGCTGAAGGCGGTCGCGTACGTGCCGCACTTGTGCTTCTTCGGCGGGTCGCCCGGCTTGACGTCGCCGTCCTGGTAGAGCTCCGGCGGCTTGAGGCGCTGCTTGGCGTCCGGGCCGTGCAGCGGGTCGATCTTGTTGGTCGAGTCGACGTAACCCTCGCCGTTGATGGCCGGCACCTGGGCGTTCGCCGGGCCCTGCATCACCGGGGTGCCGAGCCGGTCCTTCAGCTGGTCGTCCGACACGTCCAGGTGCCGGCCCACGCCGTGGCCCTCCTTGTCCAGCGCGTCGATCCGGGTGGCCACCCGGCGCTCGTACTGGTCGCGCATGCCGTCCTCGCCCAGCACGTGCTGGCCGGACTTGAGCTTGATCGGATCGCGCTCGCCGTCCCCGTTCCGGCGCAGGCTCTTGCGGATCCGCTCCTCCGCCTCGTCCAGGTTCTTCTTGGTCAGCTCCAGGCCGTGGCCGATCGAGCGGTGGCCGTGCTCCATCGCCTTCGACATGTCGGTGATCATCGAGTCCACGATCGGCCGCACGGCCTTCTCCACGATCTGGCCGTACTTGCCCTTGCCCAGCAGCCGGCCGCGGGTCTTCGCGTCCAGGTTGCCGGCGTGGCTGGCCACCCGGTCGGCGTGACCGTGCACCTGTCCGGCGGCGGTGCCGATGTGGTCCGGATGCGCCTGGAAGCCGTCGCTCACGCCGCGTTCCCCTCGCCCAGGATGGCGCCACCGGTGGCCGCCGGGCCGAGCGCGGCCTGCACCCCGTGGAAGACCAGCCCCGAGACCGCCTGCTGGATCGCGGCCTGGAACGGCTCGATCGCCGTGGTCACCAGGTGCCCGATGATGTCCTGCTCGATCTGCTGCAGCAGCGCGTTGACGATCAGCTTGCCGCCCTCGATGATTGCCGCGTTGGCCGCCTCGGCCAGCCCCAGGGTGGCGATCGCGGCCGCCTGCTCGGCGGCGAACTCGGCCACCATCGAGATCAGCTCGGCGATCACCGCGCCCTTGGCGACCACCACCGCGTCGGCCGCCACCTCCAGGGCGTCGGCCAGCGTGCCGCAGTGGTCGATCAGCACCTTGAAGTGGCCGTCCGAGGCCAGCGCCCAGCGCGCCACCATCGCCTCGTAGGAGGCGCCCTGGTAGACCGCGCCGAGGTTCTTCACCACGCCGTGGGTGTCGTCGTGCGCCTCCTGCACACCCTTGGCGTACGTGCGGATGTGGTCGGCCCACTCCCGCAGCTCGTCCTCGTCGATCTCGGGCCAGTTCAACCCGATCACGCCCATCACCCAGACCAGATCGTCGGGCAGTTCGATCGACAAGCCCGGCCTCCCCTCGGTTCCCCCGCGTCCCCCGCGCCCGCAGCCGGTCGGCTGACGGACCATCATGGTGCCGTACGGTACGACACCCGGTCCGGGCGGTCGGTTCCGCGCCCCCTCGAAAACCGTGGTGCACGGGCCCCCACCGCCTGGCACCCTGAACGGATGGACCGTCAGGAGCTCTCCCGCATCGCCCACACCCACCACCCGATCGCCGCGCCGCTGGACGACGCGAACGTGGCCGCACTGCTGCGGCGCGCCGTGCGGCGCGGGGACGAGCGGGTCCTGGACCTCGGCTGCGGCGAGGCGCCCTGGCTGCTGCGGGCACTGGCCGCCCACCCCGGCCTGCGGGCCGACGGGGTCGACACCGACGCCGGCGCGCTGACCACCGCCCGCACCGCCGCCGAGCAGCTCGGCGTGGCCGCCCGGCTCGGGCTGCACCACCGCCCCGCCGCCGAGTACACCTCGCCGCACCGCTACGACCTGGTCCTCAGCGTCGGTGCGACCCACGCCTTCGGCGGCCTGCTGCCCACCCTGGCCGCCGCCCGGACCCACCTGGCCCCCGGCGGCCTCCTGCTGCTCGGCGAGGGCTACTGGCAGCGCGAGCCCGACCGGGCCGCCCTGGACGGCTTCGGCGGCGCCACCCGCGACGAGTTCGACGACCTGCCCACCCTCGTCGACAAGCTGGTCGCCGAGGGCTGGTTCCCGGTCTTCGGCCACCAGAGCACCCAGGCCGAGCTCGACGACTACGAGTGGTGCTGGACCGGCTCCCTCACCGAATGGGCCCTCGACCACCCCACCCACCCGGACGCCGCCGAAGCCCTCGCCCGCGCCACCGCCCACCGCAACGGCTGGCTGCGCGGCTACCAGGGCACCTTCGGCTTCGTCACCACCCTCCTGCGCCGGGCGGACTGAGCGCACCGTCGATCAGGTCTTCGAATTCCCGCACGGCGCAGAGCTGCCGACTGCGGCGCCGGCGCAAAGCAGCCGGCGCCGCAGTGGACCCCCTGTTCGACCTCACCCCTTGACGCAGACCACCTGCTTGAGGTGGGCGACCACCTCGACCAGGTCCCGCTGCTGGTCCATCACCTTCTCGATGGACTTGTAGGCGCCCGGGATCTCGTCCACCACACCCGCGTCCTTCCGGCACTCGACGCCGCGGGTCTGGTCGGCGAGGTCCTGCACGGTGAACCGCTTCTTCGCGGCGGTCCGGCTCATCTTGCGGCCGGCCCCGTGCGAGGCGGAGTTGAACGCGGCCGTGTTGCCGAGGCCGCGCACGATGTACGACCCGGTGCCCATCGAACCCGGAATGATCCCGTACTCGCCGGAGCCGGCCCGGATCGCACCCTTGCGGGTCACCAACAGGTCCGCGCCGTCGTAGCGCTCCTCCGCGACGTAGTTGTGGTGGCAGCTGATCACCTGCTCGAAGGTGACCTTGGCCTTGCGGAACTCGCTGCGGACGACGTCCTGCAGCAGTGCCATCATCACCGCACGGTTGTACTTCGCGTACTCCTGCGCCCAGAACAGGTCGTTGCGGTAGGCACCCATCTGCGGGGTGTCCGCGATGAACACCGCGAGGTCCCGATCGACGATCCCCTGGTTGTGCGGCAGCGAGCGGGCGATCTCCATGTGGTGCTCCGCCAGCTCCTTGCCGATGTTCCGCGATCCGGAGTGGAGCATGAGCCACACGGAACCGTCAGAATCGATACAAACTTCACAGAAGTGGTTGCCGGCTCCGAGCGTTCCCATCTGCTTCAGTGCCCGCTCGTGACGGAACTTGACCGACGGCGCGATCGAATCGAACCCCGCCCACATCCGCTCGAAGCCCGCGGTCGAGAAGCCGTGCAGCTTGGCGGGGTCGACCGGCTCGTCGTGCAGGCCGCGGCCGACCGGGATCGCCTGCTCGATCTTGCTGCGCAGCCGGGTGAGGTCGTCCGGGAGGTCGCGGGAGGTGAGCGAGGTCTTCACCGCGCTCATGCCGCAGCCGATGTCGACACCGACCGCGGCCGGGCAGACCGCGCCCTTCATCGCGATGACGGAGCCGACGGTGGCGCCCTTGCCCAGGTGGACGTCGGGCATCACGGCGAGGCCGTGCAGCCAGGGCAGGGTGGAGATGTTGCGCAGCTGCTGCATCGCCGCGCCCTCGACGGTGGCCGGGTCGGCCCACATCCGGATCGGGACCCGCGCGCCCGGGACTTCGGTGTACGACATGGTGAGACTGACCCCCAAAGGTCGACGGTTCAAGGGTAGGACTGCCACGCGAAGCAGCCGGCGTGGCTCGGGGAGGACGAGGGGACGCGCGCGCTCAGGCGGCGCAGGCGGCGCAGGCGGCGGCACGGAGGGCGGCCGGCTTCGGGGAGCGCAAACGTCGTGGCTCGACCCGCATGGTGACCGCCTCCTTCCGGTGTTCCGCTCGCTCGGTGTCGCGCACCGCGACGGGAGTATCAACCCATGCCCGCCGGTCCGGGCGCAACGGAATATGCGAAGGGCCCGGCGGGACTTACCCGCCGGGCCCGCTGACGCCTCGTCAGCCGTGGACGCCGTGTCAGTTGGCGACGACGGTGACCTCGCCGATGCCCAGTGCCTTGACGTCCTCGGCGATCACCGAGGCGTCGCCGACCAGGACGGTGACCAGCCGCTCGGGCGGGAAGGCGGCCACCACGGCGGCGGTGGCCGCGGCGGTGTCCAGCTCGGCGAGCTGCCGGTAGACCTCGGCCTGGTAGTCGTCCGGCAGGTCCTGCTCGACCTGGTCGGCCAGCGTGCCGGCGACCGAGCCGGCCGTCTCGTACTTCAGCGGCGCGACGCCGACCATGAACTGCACGGCCTCCTCGCGCTCGGAGTCGGTCAGGCCCTCGGCGGCCAGGGTGCGCAGGATGGTCCAGGTGTCGGCCAGCGCGGGGGCGGTGGAGGCGGTGTCCACCGAGCCGCTGATCGCCAGCAGGGACCGGCCGCTGCCGTCGGCGTTGGAGCGCAGCGGCTGGGCGAAGGCGCGCACGCCGTAGGTGTAGCCCTTCTCCTCGCGCAGCACCCGGTCCAGCCGGGAGGTGAGGGTGCCGCCCAGGCAGTAGGTGCCCAGGATCTGGGCGGCCCAGCTCGGGTCGTGGCGGTCGGGGCCGATCCGGCCGATCAGCAGCTGGGTCTGCACCGCGCCGGGCCGGTCGACGACGACCACGCGGCCGCGGTCGTCGCCGGTGACGGCGGCGGAGCGGCTGGGCTCGGCCTTCTCGCCGGTCCAGCGGCCGAGGGTGGACTCCAGCAGGGCGGGCAGGTCGGTGCCGGTCAGGTCGCCGACGATCACCAGAGTGGCGGTGGCGGGGCGCACGTGGGCGGCGTAGAAGGCCTGGACGGCGGCCCGGTCGATGCCCTGGACGGTCTCGGCGCTGCCGGCGCGGGGCCGGGAGAGCCGGTCGGCGGCGTCGAAGAGCTCGGCGTAGAGCGCCTTGGCGGCCCGCCGGGCCGGGTTGGCCTGCTCGTGGACGATCTCGTCGAGACGGTTGGCGACCAGGCGCTCGATCTCGTCGGCGGGCAGTGCGGGGGCGCGCAGCGCGTCGGAGAGCAGGGTCAGGCCGCGCTCCAGCCGGGAGGCCGGGACGTCCAGCACGACCCGCAGGCAGGGGTGGTCGGCGTGCGCGTCCAGGGTGGCGCCGGCCCGCTCGAGCTCGGCGGCGAACTGCTCGGCGGTGAGGGTGTCGGTGCCCTCGCTGAGCGCCCGGGCCAGGATGGTGGCCAGTCCGTCCAGGCCGGCCGGCTCGGCGGCCAGCGGGACGTCGAGCAGCACCTCGACGGCGACCAGCTGCTGGCCCGGCCGGTGGCAGTGCAGCACGGTGAGGCCGTTGGCCAGGGTCAGCCGCTGCGGCGCCGGGAAGGCCCACGGGGTGGGGGTGCCCGGCTGCGGCTGCGGGTGGAAGGTCATCGTGGGGGCACTCATGCGGCGTCCTCCTCGGTCTCGGTGGCGGCGGAGGTGGGCTCGTAGACCAGGACGGCGCGGTTGTCGGGGCGCAGCCGGGCGGCGGCGACGGCGCGGACCTCGTCGGCGGTGATGTCGAGCACCCGGGCGAGGGCGCCGTTGACCAGCGTGGGGTCGCCGAAGAGGACGGCGTAGCGGCAGAGTTCGTCGGCGCGGCCGGCCACGGTGGTGAGCCGGTCCAGCCACTCGCGCTCGATCTGCGCCTGGGCGCGCTCGAGTTCCTCGGCGGTGGGGCCGTCGGCGGCGAACCGGGCGAGCTCCTCGTCGATGGCCCGGTCGATCTCGGCGACGGTGGCCTCGCCGGAGGACTTGACGTCCAGCCAGCCGAGCGACGGGGCGCCGACCAGGCGCAGCATGCCGAAGCCGGCCGAGACGGCGGTGCGGTCGCGGCGGACCAGGCGGTTGTAGAGGCGGCTGGACTCGCCGGAGCCGAGCACGGTGAGGGCCAGGTCGGCGGCGTCGGCCTCGCGGGTGCCGTCGTGCGGCAGCCGGTAGGCGGCCATCAGGGCGCGGGAGGGGACCTCCTCGTGGAGGGTCTCGCGCAGTTCGCCGCCGATGGTCTCGGGCAGGGTGCCGTCGCGCGGGGGCTGCTTGCCGTCGTGGCCGGGGATGCTGCCGAAGTACTTCTCGACCCAGGCGACGGTCTGCTCGGGGTCGATGTCGCCGACCACCGACAGCACCGCGTTGTTGGGCGCGTAGTAGGTGCGGAAGAAGGCCTGGGCGTCGGCCAGGGTGGCGGCGTCCAGGTCGGCCATCGAGCCGATCGGGGTGTGGTGGTAGGGGTGGCCCTCGGGGTAGGAGAGCGCGGTGAGCTTCTCCAGCGCGGTGCCGTAGGGCACGTTGTCGTAGCGCTGGCGGCGCTCGTTCTTGACCACGTCGCGCTGGTTCTCCATGGACGCGTCGTCAAGTGCGGCCAGCAGGGAGCCCATCCGGTCGGCCTCCAGCCAGAGCGCGAGCTCCAGCTGGTGGGCGGGCATGGTCTCGAAGTAGTTGGTGCGCTCGAAGCTGGTGGTGCCGTTGAGCGAGCCGCCGGCGCCCTGGACCAGCTCGAAGTGGCCGTTGCCGGAGACGTTGGCGGAGCCCTGGAACATCAGGTGCTCGAACAGGTGCGCCAGCCCGGTGCGGCCCTTCACCTCGTGCCGGGAGCCCACGTCGTACCAGAGGCAGACGGCGGCGACCGGGGTGAGGTGGTCCTCGGAGAGCACCACGCGCAGGCCGTTGGCCAGGCGGTGCTCGGTGATGGCGATGGAGGCGCCGGTCCCTCCGGTGGAGGTGGCGTCGGCGGCCGGGTTGGCCATGCGCTCGGGTCCTTCCCGTTGGTGGGTCGAGGAGCTGTACCGCCCCCATTGTGGTGCAACGCTCGAGGTGCCGTGGTGTGCCCGCGCGCGTGCTGCGTTCGCCACCGGCGCAACACCCTGGTGGGGAGTGTCGGCGCGAGGGTCCACAATGGGGGGCGCCGTACCCAGAGCTGACAGACGCAAGGGAGCCCCGCCGCGATGGCCCGCCGCAGTTCGCCGACCCCGCCGCCCGGAGACTTCGAGGAGCGGATCCTCGATGTCGACGTGGTGGACGAGATGCAGGGTTCCTTCCTGGAGTACGCCTACTCGGTGATCTACTCCCGGGCGCTGCCGGACGCGCGGGACGGCCTCAAGCCGGTGCACCGCCGCATCCTGTACCAGGCCAACGAGATGGGGCTGCGCCCGGAGCGCGCGCACGTGAAGTGCGCCCGCGTGGTGGGCGAGGTGATGGGTCGGCTGCACCCGCACGGTGACGCCTCGATCTACGACTCGATCGTGCGCATGGCGCAGCCGTTCTCGATGCGGGTGCCGCTGATCGACGGTCACGGCAACTTCGGCTCGCTGGGCAACGACGACCCGCCGGCCGCGATGCGCTACACCGAGTCGCGGCTGACGGCCGCCTCGATGGCGCTGGTGGAGTCGATCCACGAGGAGACCGTCGACTTCGGCCCGAACTACGACGGTTCGGAGCAGGAGCCCGTGGTGCTCCCGGCGGCGTTCCCGAACCTGCTGGTGAACGGCGCGACCGGGATCGCGGTCGGCATGGCGACCAACATGCCGCCGCACAACCTGGCCGAGGTGGTGGCCGCGGCCCGGCACCTGATCAAGCACCCGAACGCCGACCTGGACACGCTGATGCGGTTCGTGCCGGGTCCGGACCTGCCGACCGGTGGTCGGATCGTGGGCCTGGGCGGGATCCGGGACGCGTACGAGAACGGCCGCGGCACCTTCAAGATCCGCGCCACCGCCACGGTGGAGAACGTGACGGCGCGCCGCAAGGGCATCGTGGTCACCGAGCTCCCGTTCGCGGTCGGCCCGGAGAAGGTGATCGGCAAGATCAAGGACCTGGTCAACGCGAAGAAACTGCAGGGCATCGCGGACGTCAAGGACCTGACCGACCGTGAGCACGGCCTGCGGCTGGTGATCGAGGTCAAGAACGGCTTCGTGCCGGAGGCGCTGCTGGAGCAGCTGTACAAGCTGACCCCGCTGGAGGAGACCTTCGGCATCAACAACGTGGCGCTGGTGGACGGCCAGCCGCTGACCATGGGCCTGAAGGAGCTGCTGGAGGTCTACGTCGACCACCGCTTCGAGGTGGTCCGCCGGCGCAGCGAGTTCCGCCGCCGCAAGCGCCAGGAGCGGCTGCACCTGGTCGAGGGCCTGCTGGTCGCGCTGCTGGACATCGACGAGGTCATCGCGCTGATCCGCAGCAGCGAGAACGCGACCCAGGCCAAGGAGCGCCTGATGGAGCGCTTCTCGCTGTCCGAGGTGCAGACGGCCTACATCCTGGACACCCCGCTGCGCCGGCTGACCCGGTTCGACCGGGTGGAGCTGGAGGCGGAGCAGGCCAAGCTGACGGCGGAGATCGCCGAGCTGACCGAGATCCTGGACTCGGACACCCGGCTGCGCGGGGTGGTCTCCAGTGAGCTGGCGGCGGTGGCCAAGCAGTTCGGCACCGAGCGGCGCACGGTGCTGCTGGAGGCCGGTGCGCTGCCGTCGGCGGCGCTGGCGGTGCCGCTGGAGGTGGCGGACGACCCGTGCCGGGTGCTGCTGTCGTCGACCGGCCTGCTGGCCCGCACGGCTGACGGCGAGTCGGTGTCGGCGGAGGGCAAGCGGTCCAAGCACGACGTGATCGTCTCCTCGGTGCCGGCCACCGCGCGGGCCGACGTCGGCGCGGTGACCTCGGCCGGGCGGGTGCTGCGGCTGCCGGTGATCGACCTGCCGGCGCTGCCGCCGCAGGCCGGGCTGTCGCTGGCGGGCGGGGCGGCGGTGAGCGAGTTCCTGAAGCTGGAGGCCGGGGAGCGGCTGATCGCGCTGACCACGCTGGACGAGTCCTCGCCGGGCCTGGCGCTGGGCACGGTGCAGGGCGTGGTCAAGCGGGTGGTGCCGGAGTGGCCGGCCAACAAGGACGAGTTCGAGGTGATCGCGCTCAAGGACGGCGACGAGCTGGTGGGCGCGGTGGAGCTGCGCACGGGCGAGGAGGACCTGGTCTTCATCACCACGGACGCCCAGCTGCTGCGCTACCCGGCCGGGCAGGTGCGGCCGCAGGGCCGGCCGGCCGGCGGCATGGCGGGGATCAAGCTGTCGGACGGGGCCCGGGTGATCTCCTTCACCGCGGTGGATCCGGCGGCCGAGGCGGTGGTGGTCTCGGTGGCGGGTGCGTCGGGGACGTTGACCGGCGAGGCGCAGAGCACCTGGAAGGTCACGCCGTTCGACCTCTACCCGCGCAAGGGTCGGGCCACCGGCGGGGTGCGCTGCCAGCGCTTCCTGCGCGGGGAGGACGCGTTGGCCTTCGCCTGGGCGGGCGCGGCGCCGGCCCGGGCGGCGGCGGCGAACGGCTCGCCGGTCACCCTGCCGGAGCGCGATCCGCGCCGGGACGGTTCGGGCACCCCGGTGGGCACCGCGATCGCCGCGGTGGCGACCGAGGCCTGAGGTCGCGGGC